>JAPLHP010000028.1 GCA_026389585.1 Chloroflexota bacterium
AAAAGATGTCGCCGCCGGAACGCTATCCAAAGGAATGAAACAAAAACTGGCGATCGCGCGCGCCCTTGTTCACGAACCAAAAGTTTTGTTCATGGACGAACCTACGGCCAACCTGGATCCGGAAGCATCTAAAACAGTCAGGGATTTTATTGTCGAGCTTAAGAAGGAAAACAGGACTATTTTTCTCAATACCCACAACCTTGATGAAGCGCAAAGGATATGTGACCGAATCGGGATATTGAAGACCAGATTGTTGACCGTAGGCACTCCGCAACAGTTGAAGGAATCTCTCGGGGGGGTCAAGACTGAAATCCAGCTTGCCCAGGTTAACGAAGCTATTGTCAGCGCAGTCAAGAGGGTGACAACACACAAGGTCGAGATATCAGACAACAAATTGATTATAGACGTGGGTAATGTCGACACAGCTAATCCTGCTATTATTGAAGCCATCGTCTCTGCTGGTGGTCGCATAAAGTTGGTCACTGAGCTCAGCCCGACATTAGAGGATGTTTACCTAAAAACAGTGAAGTAGATAAAATGAGACTGTCAAAAGCGTGGATCATTGCCGCCAAAGACCTCCGGATATTCAGGAGAAACAAGAGCGTCCTGCGTTCGGTCATCCTCTTCCCGCTTATTGTTTCCATTGGTCTTCCACTGGTGGTTCATTTTGTCGGATACAAACACGGGGGCATTCCGCTTTCTGTCTTGCCGAGATTATTAAACGCATTCTCATTCTTCTTTGTCATCTTGGCAGCATACCTGCCTACGGCCATAGCTTCTTACAGCTTGGTGGGCGAAAAGGTCGAGAAGAGTCTTGAGCCGCTTTTGGCAACGCCCATAACGGATGGCGAGCTTCTTCTGGGCAAAAGCATTGCGGCCTTCTTGCCGCCCATCGTGGCAATCTATATTGGCGCCGCAGTCTTTATGGCGCTTATAGATCAGTTAACTCACCAGACGTTGGGCTATTCTTATTTCCCGAATTGGACCATGGGCATAATACTCTTAGTGGTCGCACCACTGTCGGCCATTCTTTCCGTCCAGGCGAGTGTCATCATATCGGCCAGAGCAAGCGACGTGCGTGCTGCCCAGCTTTTGGGGGGACTCATAGCGCTCCCGTTTGGCGCAATTTATGTTGCGAGCGAGATAGGCTCAGTATCTCTTAACACGAACAACCTTTTTATCATTTCTGGCGTTATCCTCTTGGTTGATGTGATTCTCTTCTTTATCAACACGAAGACCTTCCAAAGGGAAGAGATACTCACGAAATGGACGTGATCCCTCAGACTACCGCAAATGTAGCTACATCTACAAGGGAATATTGATCCAGATATCAGACTGAAACATATGCATGAAAGGGCAAACATCCCCAACGTTGTCAACTATGATAAACGTACAACAAACTATTGAGGAAAGGAAGAATGAAAGACGACAAATTGCCGGTCTTTGATAATGAGAAGACCCAGGTACTGAAGGGTGGCATGGCACTTATGACCAGGTATCATCCCTTCCTCGAGCTTATGGGTGTCACGGTTGAGTCGACGGACGATGACAACGTGCGCATCAGGTTTTCCATGCGCGACGACCTGTGCGGGCACCCGGGCCTGCGCATCCTCCATGGGGGAGTTATTTCCTGCATGATTGATGTCTTGGGGGGCGCAGTTGCATCCTGGCACCAGATAAGGGATATCAAGGATCGTCCTGTGGAGGAGCAGCTCAAGAGGATGGGCGCTATAAGGACCATTGACCAGCGTGTCGATTACCTACGGCCGGGCAAGGGCAAGGAGTTCACAGTCACAGGCTTCGTCCTGCGCGACGGCAAAAACGTGATCGTCATCCGCATGGAAATGAAGAACGAGGAGCAGAGCCTGATTGCTACCGGCATCGGCACGTTCCTTGTCGCTTGAGATGGCGCTGGCGTGCATCTGGGTCGCCACGTTAGTTGCCCAAAACATCATCGAGATATAAGTTATCAACCCCCACTCACGTACGCATGGAATGGCAGACATCCCAATAGCCGACGAACTCACCGATACCCCGCAATATAGACCCCCACCACCAGCACCGTGAAGGCCACCATCGCTGTCAACAGACGACCACCACCGCCTCACTCAGGAACTCCGCTGACCACAACGGCGGACAATCAGGCCGGCGCTCAATCCCTACGCGGATCACATTCGCCCCCAATCTCTCTCTAACCCTGTGTATTCTTAGAAATGCCACACCGCAAGAAAACGCTCAGACGCCTACGCCCGACAGAAGACCGATGACAGGAGACAGACGAACTCGGTCTCCCGTCCCCAGTCCCAGTCACCCTGGAGATGTGGGAGCGCGCCGAGAAGAAACAACCGGCACCCGCTCCTTCCGCGGAAGGACTGAAGCTGGAGAGAACGCCAGAACTGGCAGCCTTCACCGAGGAGGAGGGGACTTAGCCCTCTCCTCAAAACCGATTCGTTTTGGTATTCGTTTCACGCTCCAGGAACCACCCCCCAAGCACGATTCGTTTCCCTAAAAAAATTCCGAAAACCAAAACACCCCCACAAGCTGAGCTTCTCCAGATAGAAGAGGCACACCTTGACGAGAAATAAGAGGTCAGTATAATAGTTGCATTGTAGTTGTGACTGATGTATAATGTCTACATATTATCAATACCCATAATGGAGGCACATTGACAAGGCGGACTGTGGTTATCGACGACAAACTGCTGGACGAAGCACGCCGGGTACTGGGCACTCGCACTATCCGCGCTACCATTGAGATTGGGCTGCGGGAAGCCATTCGGAAACAGCGACTGGAAGAACTGCGCCAGTCCCTCGGTACGCTGGACCTCAATCTGACCGCCAAGGATCTGGAGAGACTCCGGGATGAAGGATGACCTTTACCTGGTGGACACCTCTGTTTGGCTGGAGGTGCTTGCCAGGGGTAGAGGCGGCTCGAAGCTCTCCCGGCGTGTGGATGACTTGCTGGCCGCCGACCTGGTTGCCATTACGGGCATGGTACGGCTCGAACTTCTGGGTGGGGCTCGAAGTGAGGCCGAATACCGGCAGATCGACCGCCTGCTTGCGGGATTGCATCCACTTCCAGTGCCTGAGGAGTCCTGGGATGAGGCAGCCCACATTGGGTTCGAGCTCAGGCAGGTGGGGATATCAGCCCCTTTCACAGATCTACTCATAGCCGCTGTGGCTATCCAGAATCAGACTACGCTGATTCACCGTGACCGCCACTTCGATCTAATCGCCGCCCATCTTCCACTGAAGGTAGAAAGTCACCTTCCGAAACGGTCTTAGACTGTAGTTGCACCCGGTCACTTTGGTCAGACACATAAGCCAGGATACCAGGCAACTCCAAGCCCAAACATAATTGCCTGAGACAAACGGCGATCTATTCCGCAGGAGGCATGATGAGAGCAGCGCTTTACGCTAGAGTCAGCAATGAGGAGCAGGTCGAGGGCTACAGCATTGATGCGCAAAAGAGGGCCTTCCAAGCCCTGGTTGGGGGACGGGGGTGGTTGATGATTGGGCCATGTGCAGGGTCTCAGGTTGTCCACTTCAGCTTCTGTTCTGTATTCTGACCAAGGCGCCACCCTGATAACCCTATCTGGCTCAGGCGGATTACCGCTCTGTTTCGTTTGGCTTGGGTCTTGAACACGGAGTGTCGTAGAAAACGCCGTATGAAGCTGGCCACTTCGTATTGCCCAACAGAGAGATAGACCAGGCAATAGTCTGCATGACGCAGCCGGGGGTCATAGAAGCCGAAGTCACGAGTGAAGAAGGTGGAACGGGGGAATCGATGCAGAAGCGAGATGATCTCTTTGTCCTTCATCCCCTGGTGGCCTATTTCAGGGCCGACCTGGCGGATATGAATGCGCCAGCTTCGCAAGAGCTGGCGCTGACTTTCCGGGATGTTTTCGTCCAGTATGATCATCCGTCAACTGACTGCGCAACCAATTCCTTGGTATGAGTTTGAAGAGCTTGGTGAGCTAAGCGAATCGCTTCAGCGATGGCTTCCTTGGTCAGTTGACCATGCCACTCTTCGATGATGGCCTCCCAGGTCATGCCGTTGGCTAGCTGCTCCAGAACATCTGAGAGCAGTATCCTGGTGCCACGGAAGGCAGGCTGACCGTGACAGATTGCAGGGTCTGCAACAATATAACGTCCGAGCATTTTGGTGGCCATTGGAGTTCGCTCCTTTTTGGGTGGGACTTTCATTTCAACTGCCTGGTTCGGAATCCTAGCACGATTTCAATATCTGAATCTGACGCAATTATACCACAAACGCTCTTTAGGGCGAGCTTCGCAGGTTTCTTCGGATCGTTTTGTGGGACATGCCATGCGTCTTCGCCAGTTTGCGGAGGCTTTGGTTGTAGCACTGCTCGTCTCACGGATTCATAAGATACACCATATTCCTCTGCTATGGTTCGAAGGCTTGTAGTTGCGCACTTGAGGGAAATGGTCTCCAAGAGTTCAGGTGGCAACTTCCATCCTATCTCTTGGAGTAACCAAGAGATAGGATGGAGCTCCTACAGGGAAAATGTCAACAGAGAAGTAGTGGAAACGACCCCGAGGGGATTCGAACCCCTGATCTCCACCGTGACAGGGTGGCATGTTAGACCGCTACACCACGGGGCCAAGCTACTAATCAGGCCTTCTCAGAAATCCTCACCTTTCCCTCTTCCTGACAGAATGCCCGCGATAAGGACCTCAAAGGTCTCCGATCATCAGAGTTTACCTTTGCGAGGTTTCGCTGTCAAGAATTGATTCAACGTGCTGACAGGCATATAATACAGGCAACAGTAAGGGACGCAGGTTAGAACGAAACAATGCACATAGCCGTGGGTTGTGATCATAGAGGGTTGAATCTTAAACGCTTGGTGATCAGTATTATCACCAAGAAGGGGCATACCTATCAGGATTTCGGCTCCTATGATGCAGCTACGGTGGATTATCCCGACATTGCCCAAAAGGTGGCTGAGTCTGTGACTGGAGGGCAATTCGTCTTTGGCATTCTGGTATGCAGCAGCGGCATTGGCATGTGCATAGCCGCAAATAAGGTCATGGGAATCAGGGCCGCCACATGCAACGACACCTTTTCGGCCCGTCGTGCCCGGCAGCATAACAATACCAATATGCTTTGCCTGGGTGAAGATATGGTGGGGCCAGGATTGGCTACGGAGATTGTGCAAACCTTCCTGGATACCGATTTCGAAGGAGGAAGGCACTCCCGACGCCTGGAAAAGGTAAGGGCTCTGGAGACAAATTGAGAGCCTCGATATGCGCTGTTAACATGGCATGAGGCAGGACTTTAACACAAGAGGTTGAAGTTGAGGATTTTGGATAAGATCAATAGCCCGGAGGATTTGAGAGGATTGTCCCCTCAGCAGTTGGAAACCCTTGCTGCTGAACTGAGGGAGGACTTGGTGAGCATGGTGGAGGCTAATGGGGGACACCTGGCATCCAATCTGGGGGTAGTCGAACTGACTATTGCCATGCACCGGGTCTTCGATAGCCCGAGAGACAAGATTATCTGGGACGTAGGGCACCAATCATATGTCCACAAGCTGTTGACCGGCCGCAGAGAGCGCTTCTCTACACTCCGCCAGTACGGCGGTCTATCAGGGTTCACTGACCGCAGCGAAAGCCCCCACGATGCCTTCGGGGCAGGACATGCCAGCACCTCCATCTCGGCTGCCCTGGGGATGGCCATCGCCAGGGATCTGTCAGGAGAAGATTATCATGTAGTGGCAGTCACCGGCGATGGTGCCCTGACAGGGGGAATGGCCCTGGAGGGTTTGAACCAGGCAGGGCAATTGCGCAGCCGGATGATTGTAGTGTTGAATGATAACGGCATGGCCATATCGCCCAGCGTTGGCGCCATATCCAAGGTACTCAACAAAGTCCGTTTTGACGATCGCTTCCTTCGAGTCGAAAGAGGGCTGTCCGGGATGGCTACCAAGTTGCCCTTAGGTTATAGAGTGGGCCAGCGAGTAAAGAGGAGCATCAAGGGCATCCTTCTTCCCAGAATAATCTGGGAAGAACTGGGTTTCGCCTACCTGGGGCCTGTTGACGGACATAACATCGCTGCCCTTGAGGCAGCTCTTTCCCAGGCAAAGAGCTATGGTAAGGGCCCTACCTTCATTCATGTTATCACCACCAAGGGCAAGGGATATCACCCGGCAGAGAATGACGCTGTTGGTTTCCATGGCATATCAGTAGGCAACTTCAAGAGCAACAAGGCTACCTATAGCGACATCATGGGCCAAACAGTGCTGCGCATCGCCCGGGAGAACCCCAGGATAGTATTGATCACTCCTGCCATGATTGATGGCACCGGTTTGGCTACTGTGGCCAAAGAGATCCCCAATCGCGTCTTTGATGTGGGTATCTGCGAAGAGCATGCGGTTACCTTTGCTGCCGGCCTGGCCACCAGAGGCTTCATTCCCATAGTGGCTGTATACTCAACATTTTTGCAGCGTGCCTTCGACCAGATCGTTCATGATGTCTGTATCCAGATGTTGCCTGTTGTTTTCGTCATCGACCGCAGCGGTATCGTGGGAGAAGATGGCAAGACTCACCAGGGAACCCTGGACCTTTCGTATCTTGGCTGCATACCCAATATGGTGATTTCTGCCCCGAAAGACGAGAATGAACTGCAGCACCTGATCTATACTGCAGTGAAAGCAAACCGCCCCATGGCGATACGTTACCCCAGGGGCTCCGGGCCGGGGGCAGCGCTGGAAACAAGCCTCCAGGAGCTGCCTATTGGCAAAGGAGAGGTGCTCCGCAGTGGAAAAGACGTGGCCATTCTGGCTCTGGGTGCCACAGTGTATCCCTCGCTGGAGGCAGCCAAGGCACTCTCGGATGTGGGGGTGGAGTGCGCTGTGGTTAACGCCCGCTTTGTTAGCCCCCTGGACTCCCAGCTTATCGTGGATACCGCCAAGAAGGTCAAGCGGCTGCTTACAGTGGAGGAAAATGTTATTGCTGGTGGATTCGGCAGTGCAGTGATGCAGCTATTGCAGGACAACCGAATTCGGGATGTTCAAGTTAAATGTCATGGGCTGCCCCCGGTTTTCATAGAGCACGGCTCCCAATCTATCCTTCGTTCTATATACAATCTCGACGCTCCGGGGATAGCCCACCAGGTTTTAAGCTCTTTCCCCGAGCTTCCCAGACATTCCCAAAAGCAGGGGCTGACGGTAGGTCCGTCACCTTCTTAGGATAGTGTTTGCCCTATTTCAGGCCCCTTTGCTGTGAGACCAAAGAGATGTCTTTACCTACTCCTTTCCATAGATATCTGAACGAGATGGAAGTAGAACTCAGATCGGTTCTGAGCGATAGCGCATCACCACTTTATACCATGATGCGCTACCACCTCGGGTGGGTTGACGAGAGAGGGCAAAATCAGCAAAGCTCCGGTAAGTTGTCACGGCCCACTCTGTGTCTGCTTGCCTGCGAGGCAGTGGGAGGCGATTGGCATTCAGCACTTCCAGCTGCTGCTGCTGTTGAGCTTATACATAACTTCTCCCTCATCCATGATGACATCCAGGATGGGAGCTGGGAACGGCGGAACCGTCCCACGGTGTGGAAAGTATGGGGTGAAGCCCAGGCGATAAATGCAGGCGATTCTATGTATGTACTGGCACAGTTGGCCCTATTCAGGCTTGAGGGAACAGGCATACCTTCACAGAAGATAATACTCCTCTCCAGGCAGTTGAATCAGGCCAGTCTTCGATTGTGCGAGGGGCAGTACCTCGATATTGAGTTCGAAAAATACCTTGATATCAGCATTGACCAGTATCTGGACATGATTGACAAGAAAACGGCTGCCCTCTTCGAATGCTCACTTCATTTCGGCGCTTTCCTGGGAACAGAAAACCAGGCGCAGATCTCCTCGCTTTGTTCTTTTGGCCGAAATCTGGGCATGGCTTATCAGATACAAAACGACCTGCAGGGTATCTGGGGGGATAACGAAGGTGGCAAAGAAGCCCCCTATACCGATGTCAGAAGCAAGAAGAAGACTCTTCCTGTAATATATGCTCTACACAAGTCAGAAGGCACAGAAAGAGAGGGATTCCTGAAGATCTACAGGAAGGCAAGGATATCTCCCAATGACGTCGGGCGGGTGCTCCGTATACTGGACAGCACAGACGCCCAAGCCTATACAGAACAAATAAGGGACAAATACCACCTTCAGAGTCTCAAGGACCTTGAGAGGGCACAGTTGCCTTCATCGGCCGCACAGGAATTGAGAGAGGTAGCCACCTTTCTTCTGCGACAGGAGGGTAAGTAGATGAAGACCTTCAACAAAAAGGGGGACAAAGGAGAGACAAGCCTCCTTTACGATGTCAGGGTTCCCAAGTCAGACCCACACTGCGAAGCCTACGGCACTGTAGACGAAGCTGTGGCTACTCTGGGACTGGCCCGATCTCTGTCCAAGAAAAAGAAGGTTCAATATATACTCCACAGCGTGCAAGAGGGCCTGTTTATCCTGGCCAGCGAATTGGCTACGCCAGCGCAAGCATATCCCCAGTTCGTCCGCAAGCACCCGGTGATAAACGCTCAAAAGGTACAGCAGATAGAGGACTTCATTGATGAACTGGAAAAAGAAGTGGAAATGCCCCGGGATTTCACTACGCCGGGTGACAGCGCTGGCTCTGCGGTCATACACATGGCCCGTTCCGTCGTCAGGAGGGCAGAAAGAAGAGCGGTCAGTTTGCAGCAGAACAAGCTGCTGCCGAATGAGGAAGTGCTTAAATACCTGAACCGCCTGGCTGATCTGCTATTCGCGCTGGCTCACTATGAAAATGTGAGCCCTGAGAAGTGATATGGAAGTAATCCCCTCCATTGACCTCAAGGGCGGCAGGTGTGTCCGCCTTTACCAGGGCGACTACAAAAGAGAGACCGTTTTCTCAGACGACCCCGTGGGCACTGCCAGACAATGGGAGTCTTTGGGAGCTCCCAGACTGCATCTGATTGACCTTGATGGCGCTGCAAAGGGTGAACCATGCCATTCGAAAGCGATCAGTGAAATAGCGGGAGCGCTCAAGATCCCCGTTCAGGTAGGGGGAGGTATTCGCCAGATCGAAGTGATAAGGCGATTGCTGAAAAAGGGTGTACAAAGGGTCATCCTTGGTACCGTAGCAATGGAAAACCCCGTGCTGGTCAAGGAAGCCTGCCAGCAGTACGGTGAGGCCATCATTATCGGCATTGACGCCCGGGAGGGATATGTTGCCACCCAAGGCTGGCAGAAGAAGACTACTATCACGGCTTTAGCGCTAATCCAACAGATGATAACACTCGGTGCAAGGCGGTTTATCTATACCGACATCCTGAGGGACGGCACACTCACCCAACCGAACTTTGAAGCTATTGCCGAATTGGTTAAGGAGACAAGTCTTCCCATTATCGCCTCGGGCGGTGTCACCTCAATAAGCCATCTCCGAGAACTGAGCCAGCTCGGTGTGGAGGGTGCCATTATAGGCAGAGCCCTTTACACTGGAGACATAAAACTGGAGGAGGCCCTGGCAGCCTTCTACTAAAGATATGCTCAATACCATCGGCGGAAGGACGGTAGACAAATGTTGAAGTTCAATGAAAAAGGGCTTATTCCGGCAATAGTGCAGGATTTCGATTCCAACGAGGTATTGATGCTTGGCTATATGAATCGGCAATCCCTGAGCAAGACCCTGGAGACAGGACAGGTATGGTTCTATAGTCGCAGCCGCCAGGAACTATGGCACAAAGGAGCAACGTCAGGCAACTATCTCAACCTGGAGGCAGTGTTAAAGGACTGCGATGAAGATACCCTGCTCCTTAAAGTGAAGCCCGCCGGGCCTGTCTGTCATACGGGGAATAGAACCTGCTTCTTCCAGGAGCTAGAGCCGGAGGAATGACACTAGTACTTAGTTGCATAAATCTCCATACATATGTTTTAGGTGACCAGGGTGTATTACTCTCTTGGTCCATTCGAAGGGTTCTGCATGTTCGTTATGTGCCAGGGTAAAAGAGTCTATAGCACGGCAGACGTCTTGGAGTGAGGTGGCATTCAACCCTTGCAGTGCCTGGCGCCAGAGGATGCTGAACCAACATTCCACTTGGTTTAGCCAAGAGGCATGGGTGGGAGTGTAGTGCAAGAAGACGTTAGGGTGGCGGGATAACCAGCGGTCATGCTTGGGCTTGTGAATATTCAGGTTATCCAGGATGACATGCAACTTGCGGTCGGGGTACTGGGCAATGATACGGTTCATGAAATCCAAAAACTCACGGCGTCGACGCCGGCGGTAATGGCCGGTTTTTACTAAACCGGTGGCTACATCCAGGGCGGCGAAGAGAGTAGTAGTGCCATGACGTTTGTACTCATGACTGAACCCCCGGACAGCTTCTCCATTGGGCAAACGCAGCCAGCCTTGGGCCCGCTCCAGAGCCTGAATGGCTGGCTTCTCGTCTACACTCAGCACCAAGGCATTTTCTGGCGGGTCCAGATACAGAGCTACAATGTCAGCAGCCTTCTCGGCAAACTGCGGATCTGTACTGACACACCAACTCCGCCGCCTTCTGAGGTGAATCCCGTGTATCCTCAGTACCCGCCATACCTGATGAGGGGATACATCACCTAATGCTTGGGCCACCAGTCTCCCCGTCCAACTGGCATAACCCGATGGTGGAGAGGCGTCTAACTGCATCAGAATACGGCGCTCGGTATCCCTGCCATACTTGGGCGCTGCACCCGGCCGAGGCATGTCCTTCAACCCTGCCAGACGAGAGCCAACAAACCTCTGTCGCCACAACACTACCCTGGCACGCGATAGCCCTACCTCCTGTGCTATCGCAGTATTGCTCATCCCTTCCGCGGCCAGCAGGATGAGACGTGCTCGCTGCACGTCTCGGTACGGAGCTGTCCGGCACTTGACCATCTCCTTTAGATTCTGTCGTTCTTCCACTGCCAATGCGATCACAGTCTCTGGTTTACGCATGTGTCTACTATAACACATCGCCTTACTATCGTCTAGCTAACTGCGCAACTAAGTACTAGGTTCCTGTTAGCCTCTCATCTGTCCAGAACCCGCACCACGCTGGACGCTGCTACGCTCATGCGGAGGGCTTGGCAGAAAGCGGGGAAGCCTCCGAAGGTCATCATCTCGGACAAGCTGGCAGCCTATATCGACGGCATAGAGCTTGTGTTTGGTGCTCACGCGCACCATGTCCAGTCTCAGGGGTTCTCCGAGGACATCAACACGAACCTCATTGAACGCTTCCACGGCACAATAAAGGCTAGGACTAAGGTTCTCCGAGGGTTCAAGACCAAAGAGACGGCAGAGCACATTCTCGACGGGTTCGTGATACACTACGACTTTTTCAGGCCGCACATGAGCCTGAGTAACAGGACACCCGCAGAAGTCGCAGGCATTAAAGCCCCTGTGACCAACTGGACGGAGCTTGTGAAATACCAGAAGTCGTCTATACAGACGACCACACTACGGCAGAAAAACGAATGGGGGTTTTAGGAGGGAATGAATGGCCGGTAATACCCTGCAATCATTTGAAGAAGTGGCTCAGGGACTGTCCCAGAAATATGGTGTTCCTTACGAAGTCGTGGAGGCTATGCTTCACGATTGGATGAATACGCTTTATCTGTCAGTAACAGGGAGAGAAGCCTATGTTCCGATGTCAACGGGAACAGGCCAGTTTTAGCTCTTTGACCATCTTTTCTACCCTAGCGAGCTTTCGTGTGTCTCGCTTAGCTCAAGGCCGATTTGGGTTATTCCAGCCATGACAAATATCATGCACAAAGCCTGTGCCCTCCTAGTCTAGTGTTTCATAAACTGCTTTACAACGAGCGAGCTTGTCAAGAATGGCTTTGGCGGAGGCTTTCCACACCAACGGTTTAGGGTCGGCATTGGATATTGTCAGGTACTCCTTAATGGCATGGATCAACTCA
>JAPLHP010000029.1 GCA_026389585.1 Chloroflexota bacterium
GGTTTTCTGGGCGCGAACCCAAGCTTCGAGAATCCGCTGCTGCTCCGGGGTCAACGCGATGGGGTCAGTTGTTTTCCACATGCAGACAGTATAAACCAAACCCCCATCATTGTCAAGTTATTAGCGATACACTAGACTAGCATCGATACTATCGAGATCATTAGGATCAATCGAACTGATGGCAGGACTCACAGCCTTATCGATAGCATCACCGATTGCTTCCCAATTTGCCCTCTTCTTTGATAGCTCAGTTTTAACTACCTCAAATGCATCTTGTAATGCTGTACTGGAAGTCTGGAATCCTGCCCTTTTCTCTTGTGCCATATACACCCCCTTTGAGAGTCAACGTGATAGGGAGTATAAGCGTGACTACACCTAAATGCAAGAGAACCCATCCTTCGCAGGGTGACAGCGCCTTGCAGCCCACTCTAACAGCAGACGTGAGCTACCAGCAGATCAAGAGCAAGGTCATCCTTCCACTTTCCTGTCTTGATAGCCATATCCGTTTCCAGCAGCTTTTCGTAGACTTCTACCAATCGCGGCATAGGATAGCCAGCACTCTGCCCCAGAAGCCTCTCAATAGGGTAATTGGGGGAGAGTCCCAGGTATTCCCGCTTTTCCATTAGAGAAGTCCCTTGTCCACTGATCTCAAGTGCCTGAACCATTAGACGAAGTTGCCGCGCCAGCATGACCAGTATATAAGCAGGAGCCATCCCCTCGGCAAATGATTGGTGCAGGAGGCGCATGGCAGCAGACTCCTTTTTTTCGACTATGGCATCTACCAAAGCAAAGATAGATGCCTCCCTGGCATAGCTGGTCGTTTGTCTTATATCTTCCTCTTCAATACGCCTTCCCTGCGCATAAAGACACAGCTTATCGATTTCGCTGGCTAACAACCACAGATTGTCACCGCCTAGCTCAGTCAATAGTTTCAGCGCCCGGGGTGATATGCTGCCGCCACATTTTGCTACCCGGGAGCGGATCCAATTCTGTAAGCTGTCCCTTTTAAGAAGTGGGAATTCCCACACTTTGGAAATTGCTGCGATTCTTTTGAGCAAAGGATTGCCCCTGGCTATCTTCCCATCGACCAACATAAGCACAGTAGTGGGAGGCATGTTGGAGGCGTGTTCGTTCAGGCTCTTCCATTCATTCCAATCAGGGTCACGTCCGCCCGTCTTTTGCTCAAAGCGGCTGAGCAGCCCCTCCACAACCACCAGTCGATTGGTCGCCAGAAATGGAATCGTATTGCAGGCGCTCATAAGCTGGGCTATGGTTAAGTGGCTACCTTCAAAAGTGGTTGTGTTGATTGCCAGGGATTCGCTATCGCCCAGTTCTTTCTTGAGCTCAGCCATCTTTCCCCTTAAGGAGAAATCATCAAGGCCAAAAAGTATGTATATCAACCCTTATTCACCCTGCAAATTCTACCACAGCGATATCTGGCAAGCCATAACTGAGTGTGGTAAGCTGGATTCGACAAAATGGAACTTGGCATCATTGGCCTACCCAAGAGCGGCAAGACGACTCTGTTCAACAGCCTCACCAAAGGTAGAATTGAGACTCATGCCTTTGGCCCGCCTAACCTGGAGCCGAACCTTGGGGTAGCTAAAGTCCCCGACCTACGCCTGAATGGACTGCAAGCTGTCTTGAATCCAAAGAGAGTCGTCCCTGCTGAGGTCAAATATGTAGATGTGGCTATCTCCAAAGGCAAAGGGGGGGGACTGAGCGGTGAATCCCGGACTCACCTCAGCAAGGCAGATGCTTTCATCCACGTGGTAAGAGCCTTTTCGGACGAGAGCATTCCACATCCCGAAGGCAGCATAGATGCAGCGCGAGACATCAGCATGGTGAACGTAGAGCTTATCCTCTCTGATCTGGCTATTGTCGAGCGGAGGTTGACTCGAATCGAGGACTTACTCAAAGGGGCGAAACCACCGGACCGAGAGCGTCTCTTTCAAGAGCAAGCTCTGCTCTTACGGATCAGATCTGCACTGGAGAAAGAGATACCTGTTCGGGAACAACCACCGACTAAGGATGAGGCCAGGATAATGGAAAACTATCAGTTCCTCACTGCCAAACCCCAATTACTCGTACTTAATATCGGAGAGGCACAAATACCACAAGCGTCTCAGCTTGAGGAAGAGCTAAGACATCGCTATCCCGGAATCGGGGTGGCCGCAGTTTGCAGCAAGCTGGAAATGGAACTGAGTCAGCTAACTGAGGCTGAGGCTATGGAATTCCGTTCAGCCCTTGGGGTTAACGAGGGGGTGGTAGATCGCATCATCAGGCTTTCCTACGAGCTCCTGGGGCTGATATCCTTCTTCAGCATTGCCTCCGGGGAGATAAGATCCTGGACAGTGCCGCAGGGTACTCCCGCTCCCAAGGCAGCAGGCAAGATCCACTCAGACATGGAGAGAGGCTTCATCAGGGCTGAGGTTATGGCTTATCCGGATCTGGTCGCCTGTGGGAGCCTGGCCGAGGCGCGCAAGGAGGGGTCACTCCGGTTGGAGGGTAAGAACTACATCGTTCATGATGGCGATGTCATCACCTTCCTTTTTAGCGTTTAGTTATTAGATGATGAATACAACATTGCTCCTGGTAAGGCACGCCCAGACTGCATCAAATACAAAAGGACGCTACATGGGATGGATGGACGAGGATTTGAGTGAGGAAGGTGTCTGGCAAGCAGAGCAACTCTCACAGAGATTGCGCCATTGGCCAATCTCTGCCATTTTCAGCAGTCCCCTGGAGAGAGCCTGGCAAAGGTTAATGAGAGAGCTATATCGGCTTTGGAGACTGTAATGAGGGACAACCAGGGGCAACAGGTCCTTGCAGTCACTCATGATGTTATAGTAAGGCTACTGGTGGCCTATTGCCTCCAGGCGAGTACCTCGATTTATCGTCGCCTCGAAGTAACTAATGCCTCACTGACAGTGATTCAACGTACCAGCGATAGATACAGGCTTTGTTTGTTGAATGATACCGGGCATCTGGAAGGCAAATTCCTTGCCGCTGGAAGAGATCATCTCTAGCCTCAACCAAGTCTGGCTAACCCTCAAGAGGTTGGCCTTTGCTGTGCGTTAGTTTGACAGCCCCATGCCATTGTCCTAGAATCAGCCCAGCAATCTCAACACATGCCAGTAAAGATAGTCACTGACAGCACCTCGGACATTCCACCTCAGATAGCTAAAGAGCTAGAAATCTGTGTAATGCCCCTATATGTGAATTTCGGCAATAATGAGGTTTACCGCGATGGTGTTGACTTAAGCCCGGAGGAATTCTACCGCAAGTTGACAACATCTAAACGCCTTCCCACCACCTCTACCGTGTCACCAAGCGAATTCTCGCAGGTATGCGATAGGCTGGCTGAGCAGACCGATGAAGTTCTAGCTATCCTGCTCTCCTCTAAGCTAAGTGCTACTTATGATATGGCCCTGCAGGGCAAAGAACTGATGAAGACAAAGAATCGCCGGGTGCGGGTGGAAGTAATCGATTCTCAGCTCATGTGCATGGCTCTCGGACTGGTAGCTATCGCTGCCGCCAAGGAAGCCCAGAAAGGAGCCAGTCTCGACCAGATTATTGCTGTGGCAAACAGTGTGCGCTCCAGGATGCGTATTCGTATGGCCTTTGACACCTTGGAATATGTCAGGAAAGGCGGACGCATTGGAGCAGCACAAGCTTTTCTGGGTACAATGTTAGACCTTAAGCCAATCCTCACTCTAAAGGACGGTATTACCACTCCGGTGACCAGGGAACGCACCCGGGCTAAAGCCATCGAGCATCTGCGCCGATTCGCCACAAGCTTCACCAATGTGGAAGAAATGGCATTGGCATACACCACTACCCCCGAGGATACCGCAGCACTTCTTCAAAAGCTGGACTCCACCTTCCCCAAGGAGCGTGTCTATATTTCCACTATTAACGCAGTCGTGGGTACACATTTGGGGCCAGGTGCTCTGGGTATAGCTGTGTTGGAGGGCAAGTGATCAAACCGTGGTATCAGGGCCAATCTTCTCGGCGGCTGTTAAGCGGCTGCCTTCGGTAACTATCACGTTGTCCCCGATAACCGCACCCCCGTCAACAAGGCAGCCTTCGCCGATAGAACTGTTATCACCTATGACGCACTCACTTAAAGAAGCCTTCTTCGCCACCACAACATTGCGCCACAAAACGGCCCTGTCGATCAATGCGCCATCAAGAATCCTGCAGCCATCCCCCACGACTGACGGCCCCTGTATTCGAACTCCTGCACCGATACTGCAGTTGGTTCCCAGCACCACCGGGCCTTCTATTATCGCCGTCGGATGAATGAGACATCCCTTCTCACAGTCTGTTCTCTCGCGCCTCATCTGACCACAAGCAACTGCAGTGCCCTTACCCTGAAGGAGATCGTACTGCAGTTGACGGTACTTCTGGGGGGTTCCAATGTCTATCCAGTAAGCATCAGAGGAATAGCCATAGACGGGTACACCCTTGGCCAGCAGCATGGGGAACAGGTGGCGTTCAAACATAAAAGGGGTGTTCGGGGGGATATCCCCGATGGCCTCTCGGTCCAGGATATACGTGCCGGCATTGATCAGATTAGAGGTTACCTCATCCCGCGGCGGCTTCTCCACAAAACGCTTCACCCTCCGGCGGGAGTCCATCTCCACCACTCCATAGGCTGTTGGATCTTCAACAGGGGTCAGGGCAATAGTAACCTTCGCCTTCCGTTTGCGATGGAAAGACAGCATTGCCCGCAGATCCAGGTCCGTGAAGATGTCCCCGTTGAATACGAAGAAAACTTCGTCAAGATATTTATCGGCATTCCTCACCGCCCCTGCAGTGCCCAGAGGCGTCTCCTCCATGACATAGGTCAATTTCACCCCGAAACTGCTGCCATCCCCAAAATAGCTCTCAATGCAATCAGGCAGGTAACACAGGGTCACAATAATGTCATCTACACCATGCCCAGCAAGGTAGCGAATGAGGTGTTCCAGAAAAGGCTTGTTCAACACAGGAACCATAGCCTTGACCGTGTTGCACGTTAGCGGACGCAGTCGGGTTCCTTGCCCCCCAACCAGTAGAACAGCCTGCATCTTTACCTCTCTGTACCCTCCATGGGTTGTATAGCCTGTAATCTGCTTGCCACACATTATACATAGCCCCTGCTGAAAAGCTCAACCCTCCTACCAAAACTCGGAGCGATCTGCAGCAGACTCTGCACATGTGACAGATTCGGACGTCACGGTGAAGAATAAAGGAGATCGTGGTAGGCAAGAAGGCCACCCGGCAACAAAGTGTTAAGCAGAATGTTAAGCATTTCGGGTCAAGACAGGGTTGCCACAGGTGGCTCTTCCAGCTATAATTCCCAATTGAGCACTGGGGAATCGTCTAGCGGTAGGACAGCGGACTCTGAATCCGTCAGCCGTGGTTCGAATCCACGTTCCCCAGCTTGATATGTGAAGGGAAAACGGGATGGAAGTCGCAACAAAACATGGGTGTAGGCCAACAGATTTTTACAGGGGCACGCATAGGCGCGTGCTCACCTGGGCCAACGGATTTTCGAGAGTTGGAGGTATTTCTACTTAGTCGTAGAGTCGAGAACTGTAGCCCTGCCACTCTTAAGACGTACCGGCAACGTATCGGTGCCTTCTTGGTGTGTTGCGGTAAAGCGGTGACTGAGATTGAGAGGTCAGACGTCGAGAGGTATCTGCTGTCTCTGAAAGACAAGGGGCGCAGTCCGCACTATGTCAGGTCTAACTATCGTGAGTTGCGGGTGTTCTTCTCCTGGCTGCTGCTTGATGGGGTGCTATCAAAGTCGCCTATGAAAAACATCGGGTGTCCGAAAGTTCCCAGGTACGCCAAAGAGTTTCTGCCTGATCGGGACTTCGCGCGGCTGCTGTCTCTCTGTATTGTGGATGATTTCCGCGGGGCTCGCAATGCTGCCTGGCTGTGGTTGCTGTGGTCAACGGGTGGGCGCTGGCACGAGATGGCAAACTTAAGGCTGGCCGATCTCGATTGGAACAAGCATAGGATCAAGGTATTCGGTAAAGGTTCCAAAGAGCGCTTTGTGCCTTTTACCCGAGAAGCTGAGAAAGCGGTGTATGTGTACCTCAAGGCACGTAGCCGGTATCTTTCCGAGGACGGGTTCCCTGAGCTATGGATTGGGGAGGAACGGAGGCCCCTTAGTGCTCTTGGCCTGCAGTCGGTGACGAAGCGTTTGTATCAGAGATCGGGGGTTAGGGTTAAGGACATGCACCATGTCTTTCGGCGTACATGGGCGTGGCGCAACCTCAAGGCTGGTATCTCGCCAAAATTTGTGCAGCTTATTGGGGGGTGGGATACCCTGGCCGTGTTGGAGCAATATGTTAAGAGAATGACAAGCGAGGATGCTCTAAACTTGGACTGGAGATAGCTGCCCGGGCCTGACTTGAAGTGAGATCGACCTGCTGGGGACGGGACTTATCGGGGCTGCCCGCTGGGTACGTTTGGGATTCCGCGCTAGCGGCACTATGGGCCGTATGTACCCCGGGCGAAGAGTGGTGGAAAGGGGTTGCCGCGGCGAGAAATCAACGTTGACCACAAAAGGGACCTCCCTGGGCCGAGTACTGGGCGGCAAGATTGACTGATGATCATGCCGCATGTGGTCGGGCTACTTCGCCCAAGCGTCCTTGAGGTCGGCTGAGGATGGCAACTGGGCCCTGGCCTTCGGTCCCTGGCGCTGGTAGCGGAGTTTACCGGCGACATAGTTAAGGTGAGATCCTGCTCTGAACAGATGTTGTATGGTTCTGTTGAGAGTCCAGCGTTTGCAAGCTGCCAGTAGGCTCTTACTACGTCTCGCACATCTGAGAAGTCCCGCCTGGTGTCCAGGTTGCCTACGCATATTACCGGCTCCTGCCTCCCTGCTTCTATGAGTGCGATCTGCAGGGCAAAGTTGGACGTGGCAAACATGCTGCCTCGTCTAGGCCCGGTGTGGTTGAACGCACGGGATATGGCTATCGGCATGTTATAGGTTGTAGCGTACTGGTGGCACAGGTACTCGCCTGCTATCTTGCTGACTGCGTACTGGGACATAGGGCGGAACTGCTGAGTCTCTGCTATGGGGAGTTCGGTTTCAAGGACATGGCCGTACTCTTCACTCGTGCCGGCAAAGTGTATGACTGTTTCAGGCGACGATGCTCTTACGGCCTCCAGTATGTTTAGTGTGCCCTGTAGGTTCGCCTGCATTGTCATGGATGGTGCGACAAAGGACATGGGCACGAAGCTCTGCGCTGCCAGGTGGAAAACAATGTCTGGCAAAGACTGTGCCATCGCCTTGGCGACTGATTGCGGGTCGGTCAAGTCGCACTGTAAGAGGGTGACAGGGCTCTCTATGTTCTCCGTAGAACTGCGCGGCCTGACGGTGCCGAAAACCTCGATGCCGCCTAGCTTGTTGATGTAGTCTGCCAGGTGGCTGCCTGCGAAGCCTGTCACTCCCGTGATAAGGACGCGCTGAACTTTACCCACTCTTACCTCCTTTTCTGTGGTTTCGTCGGTGGCTCGTTGCTGACGGTTTCGACTGCGGCCTCTTCAAAGTCTTTGCCGCAGCCGTTGCAGTGCCATGACTTCTCGTTTGGGGTTATGTCGGCACTAGTGCAGTGGGGACACCTGGCTATGAAGTCTTGCATCGGTTAAATACCTCCTTTCTGGCTGTCTTTGGTTTGGCTCTTGCAAGCTAGTCTAGTGTATCGCTAATAACTTGACAATGATGGGGGTTTGGTTTATACTGTCTGCATGTGGAAAACAACTGACCCCATCGCGTTGACCCCGGAGCAGCAGCGGATTCTCGAAGCTTGGGTTCGCGCCCAGAAAAC
>JAPLHP010000030.1 GCA_026389585.1 Chloroflexota bacterium
CCTTCCCCGGATCACCCTTGGAGGCATATGAGCTTGAGGTCTCTCAAACGCAAGGCTGCCTGGAACTATAGTTAGCAGGAACCAATATGGGACATTTCTAATGAGTCAAGAAAGAGGTCATTTCTAAAGAGTCTTGACAGACATACTCGTGGCTACATAATGCCGCCCACTCCGTTCCTGGATCGTGCCTGGCTGTCCCTCAAATAGGGGGGAACTTCAGGCTAGTGCTTAGTTGCACGAATCAGCGTAACGACCGAGATTCTTCGCTGCGCTCAGAATGACACGGTCATGGGTGATCCTTCTGCGGAAGGATGACACCCACTCTTGGTGATCATCCCGGCTCGCTCCTGAAGGAGAATAGTTTGTGAACTTCAAAGCTCCTCTTGAGATATGAATGTGAGATCACACCAGTAGACTCTATCTTAGCTAGAAGGTAAAGCTGACGAATCCCGACAGGATATTCAGCAGCAACCTTTACAGGCCGCACAGCCACTGTAACAAATCAAAAGAAAGGAGACCAAATGCCACAGCAAACACTACTTCAAAAACTGGATGAGGCTCTGGCACGCGTTAGATTGCTTGAGAGAGAAAAGGATGAGGCAATTACACGTGCTCGATCGCTGGAACATGATGCCAAGGAACTCAGAGGGTTAATAGCACTCGCAGAATCAAAGGCCGAGGAAATACTCAGGCCCGCATCAGCCACTTCAGCCCCCGAAGATAGTAAATTCCCCACAACCGGTAAAGGGTTGCAGGAGCTGGTTGAAGAGGGAGCAATCAGGAATCAGGGTGACCTCAAACGACGTTACCCTTAAGGCTACCCTGCCTGCGTGAGTCCATGGTAGGCCAACGTATCAGTTTGTCAGTAATGAAACCGCTTCAAGGTGACGGCGGGGAAGCATAGGCCTTCTATGCTGTGGCATTTATGAAGTCTCTTACTAATGGGCAAGCAGGAACGGGGCTGAAACAGTAGGGGCACCAGAGAGACAGGCCTGCACTACAATTCCACAATGCGGACCTGGGCTTCACTTGACATAATATCGAGCAGGGCCACAGTCCCAGGCCCACAACGATAGTTGAGGAACGTGGGGCTGCCAGGGTTGACCATCAGAACCCGGTCATGTCGCTCTACGATGGTGCAATGATCATGACCGAATACTACAATGTCAGGGACATTGTAGTCACTTCCAACCCTAAGGGTCCCTGAACGCCATGACGCCACGGGGTATGGATAGGGCATTTCATGAATGAGCCATATTGTATGGTTCTCCAGCTTCAAGACGTGCTTCCACTTCACGCGCTCGTCTCTCAGCACTTCCCCGGAATCATCATCCCCTCTGGCAGCAAGCACCGGCGCAATAGCACTTAGTTCATCGAGAACCGAGGAGGTATAGATATCCCCAGCATGCAAGATAAGGTCAACCCCATCGAAGACGTGCTTTATACTGTGTGGCAGCTCCGACGCATCATCAGGGATATGTGTATCTGACAAGAGTCCAATATGCATTCAAATCACACAACTATACTAGTGCCTGGTTGCACAAGTCAGCATAACAACCGAGATTCTTCGCTGCGCTCAGAATGACACAATGGGCAAGCGGGTCTCCTCCCACAAAGTAAATAACGCCTATTCCTGCAACTAAGCACCGGAACAAGGGAATCACTACCCTGAACGGATTCTCTGGCTAAACTCGGCCAGGTCATGGACGACAAAGTTTCCTTGTTCTTTACCCTGCCTGTCAAGATAGAAGGCGTGGATACCAAGTTGCCTTGGTACAACAAAATCGAAGGTGTAATGATCCCCAACATGGGCCACTTGCTCAGGCTTCACAGCAAGCAGTTGGCATACCTTCAGGTAGACATCGGGGGTCTTCTTCACCTCACCGAAATCCGAGGCAGCGGAGAAGACACTCATAAAGTATGCCCTCACACCACAGGCCTCGAGTTCGATATCAGTAAACTCTCTCGAAGCATTTGAGGTCACAACAAGCTGATGCTCTTTGCCCAATAGCTCCAAGACTGCAGGTACCTCTGGAAAGGTCATTATCTCATGTTCGAGACTTTTCAATAGCCCATTCCAGTTCTCTCCCAGATCAAAGAACCTGAACCAGTACTTGATGTCATACCACTCTCTTCTTCCTTCACCCAATTTGGCATATTCCTCAAACACACACTTCTTGGCCTGTTCCAGAGGTATTTTCTTTCTCAGGGAGTACAGTCCAGGGATACCTTCGCTCCAAACAAGCTCAGTAAACCTGCCTCCTGTAACGGTTCCGTTCATATCGAAAGAAACTACTTTCACTGCAGGGACATCGTTCAACTTCAAATCACCTATCATGCAGACGCATGAATCTCTTCCAGACAAGTATACCAATCCATTTTGACCAGCCCTTCTGCCTCCTTAACCCTTTGCTATCAGGCCCTTGCCCTCCAGGTCATTGGCAACATCACCCAACCCCAGTTCCTCAAGTTTAGCCCTTGTCTGGAGCCCTGTCGCGACGTCCCACTGCCTGAGCTGATAGTACTCGTCTTTCATCCTCTCAAACTCCGCCCTGTCAACTACCGCACCCTTCCGCGAGATCACCGCCCCTGCCTTTCCAGGTACTATGCACTCAGTGTTCGTCGAGTTCGCTTTTAAGGGCCTGATGTGCCAATCGTCGGGCAGTTTGTCATCTTCTCTGCCCCCACGCCCCTCTCTAACCAGTATCGACCTCTGTAAATTGAAGACTCTCTCGCCGACACGGTAGAGTCCCTCTTCATCCACTTCATCACCGGTGACAGCCGAAAGGATCTGGCTTTCCAGCGTAGGATCGCCTACATGGTCACGGGAATGTTTGCTGTCCATGATAGGCCATACCCAGTCACAAAGGACAAGGCATTCCTTGGCATACTCCCGATCCTGGATCTTCCTGGCCGCCATGGCCTTCCCCTCCCACGTAGAGAAATCGGCGGCTATTTCACCTCCCCAGAATCTCTCAGCAATAGCACGCAGTACCCCGGTGGAGACATGAGCCTCCTTGACCTTGTTGACCCAGCTTACCCACTGGGCCAGAGGAAGACCAACGGCATGGAGTTGCTGTATGGGCTCCCTCGGCTCAGTGGCCCATAGCAGCGCTGTCGTAATATACAGTCTGGGATCGTATGGATCACTATGCCTGATCTGCGATTCCGCCCCGGTGCCTATGGAGCGGGCAGCTTTCGCCATGCCCTGAGCCAGGATATCTCCAAAGCCTTCCCGAAGCGATATCTTCCTGACGAGGGTCTCCATAAACTCCAGGCTGCCCAGGCTGGAGAGGGGTATGCCGGTGTTCTCGTCGGTGAGTATGCCGGCTCTGTAACATCTGTTCAGCCAAGCCAGCATCATATCAATGGCCCATGTATCGATCCCATAGTCGTCACAGAGTCTATTGACGTAAAAGGGGACATCGTTCTGGCTGCCATAATATCTGTAGGCCCATGGCTGATAGAAAAGGGCTGACTGACACATGAACTTCCCCTTCTGCCCATTCTCAGCGCTGTGCACTACTCTGAGGCAGTTGCCCAGACAGCCATAGCAGGGGTCCTTCTTTGTTCCGGGCCCGGTTACCTGGAAATCCGTACCCCATGCAGTGAAAACGCCTCTCTCCAATCCACGAAAGTATCTGGTCAGCTCTCCCAGTGTTTCCGGTTTGGCGATCTTCACCTGCCTCTTGTCACCTTCTACCACAATGGCCTTTAGCTTCTTTGAACCCATTACAGCTCCCAGTCCCCCGGAGCCGCTGGCATCATTATCAGCGAGCATACTGGCCATGGTAACCATGTTTTCACCAGCAGGGCCTATGGATACTACTCGCGCCGAGCTTCCCAATCTGGTTTTCAGGGTTTGCCTCGTCTCAATGGCCCCTTTTCCCCATACCGCAGAGGCATCGTTCAATTCAGCCATACCATCGTGAAGAAAAAGGTAAACCGGACTTTCCGACTTGCCCTGAACCACAATGGCATCGTAGCCAGCGAATTTTAGCTCGGCTCCCCACCGTCCCCCCAGGTTGCTGTAGCAGAACTGCTGAGGGGTGGGCACAGGTGATTTTCCACAGATGGTCCACCTCGATCCACCCAGTACCGGGATTCCCGCCAAGGGGCCATTGGCAAATATCAGCCTGTTTGCCGGATCAAAGGCATTAACCTCTGGCGGAACCTCATCCCAGTAGACCTTAGCAGCAAGGCCTCTTCCTCCAAGAAATCTGCCAGCGTAGTCCATCGTGGAGACCTCACTGGTATTCCCCGAGGACAAATCCACCTTCAGTATCTTTCCGGCATATCCGAATGCAGACAATTGCTACCCCGCCATTCAAAGATGTTCTGGCTTCCAGAGTACTGCTTAAATTATACACTTCCAGAGCACGCATCTCGTCCTGATCTGTAGATATAGATAAAGGTTGATAACAACAAAAGCGCCTTGCATCAGAGCCGCATGTTGCCTATCATTATTTAATAAGCCGCATGACAACTTGCCCCCAGAACTCGACTGACCCTCAGGATGGAGGGCCTACGAACGGTCACAGACTGAAGGTCGGGGATTCGCATATTTACTTCCGTAAGGCAGGCAGTGGCCCACCAGTGGTCCTATTACATGGCGGCTCCAGTGACTCAAGCGACTGGATAGAAACTATGGCTGCCCTTTCAATCACTCATACTTTATACGCTCCCGACCTTGCAGGGTATGGTTCGAGCGATAGAAATGAGGATGGCTACCGTCTATCTGACTTCGTGGAATCCACTGTAGAGTTCCTTCGAACTCTGGGCGTAGATTCCGCCGTAATGGTAGGCCACTCCCTGGGCGGGAGGATAGGTCTGGAAATTGCTTTTCTTCACCCCCAGATGGTGAGCAGACTTGTGCTCATTGATACAGCAGGATTCAGCAAGCTGGGTCGATTGGGAAGCTTCCTGGGCAGTGCTTCTTGGAGTCTGCGCAGGTTAATGCGCCACCCACAACCATACCCCAGATTCATTAAGGAGAATGGGGCATATGCAGACTGGATGTGCCTGGATAAGCTGTCCGAGCTCAAAGTGCCAACCCTCATGGTATGGAGCCGTTATGATCCCTACTATCCCCTGGCTGGGGCCATCAAAGCCAAGCAGTTGATACCACAGGCACGATTGGAGGTCTTCCCTGGGTATGGCCATGCCCCTCACCGAAAGGAACGGGATTCCTTCAACAGGATATTGCTGGCTTTCCTTGCTCAGAGTTAGAGACAGCATCCTTGCTCATCTCCCGTACATTGATGTATCATTAGCAACAAGAAGCAAAAGAGATGCCTATTTTTCACTCTGGCCTGGCAGCAGTCTGGAGTTGGTAGATAAAAGGAGAGATGGATGGAGCAAGTAGAGTTGCGGGCCACTGGCCGCAAACTTCTGGGCAAAAAGGTTAGATTTCTACGCCGCCAGGGTATAACCCCGGTGCACCTGTTTGGTCACGACACTGAGCCACTGGCTCTACAGTGCGACACAACACAGCTTGAGCATGTATTGGCTCACTCTGGTAAGACAAGGCTCATTGGTCTCAAACTGGACAGAGCCAAGAAGTTGAGAAGCGTTGTTGTTCGCGAGGTCCAGAAGCATCCGCTGTCTGGTGAGATAATACACGTGGACTTCTACCAGGTCAGCATGACAGAGAAGATAAAGGTTGACGTTCCCATCACTCTGATTGGAGAGGCGCCAGCTTTGAGATTAAAGGGAACCATGCTGGTACGCGAACTGAGCAGACTTAATGTTGAATGCCTCCCTGACAGTATTCCGGCAAATGTCCAGGTAGACATAAGCTCTCTTGCAGAAGAAGACCAATCCATTCACGTGAAAGACATCTCGCTCGCTGAGGGTATTACCGTTCTAGACGACCCTGAGCACGTTATAGTGCGAGTTGCGCTGCTGGCCATCGAGAAGGTGGAAAAGGTGGAGAAGGTGGTAGAGGCAGAGGCAGTGACTGAGGGTGCTGCTGAAGCAGCCCCAACGCCTGTAGAGGAAGCCAAAGAGAAGAAAGAGAAGTAGAGAGGAACTCTCTGCATTTTCCAGATCTACTTGGTATCAGAGGCAAGCACTCCGCCTATGGCCCAGTTTTCCTTGGCCACATCCTCAAAAATAACTATAGTAGCATCAGGTGTGGTGTGAGCCACACCTACTACAGCCTCGGTGATACGTTTGGCAAGCTCCGCCTTCTGAGCATGGGTTCTGCCTGGCCACATTTCTACTCTTATTATTGGCATGATAACACCTCCGTATTCCTCAAGTTCACTTGACCCCGACTATCTAAATGGTATTTTATCATAAGAGCTACTAACTCAGATGCTGTCTTGTGCTAGGACATAGTATCCATTCCAAAAGCCTGGTTGAACAGAAACTCTTTAGAATATTCCGCTGTACACATCAATGTTGACAATTTGTGAATAACGCCTGATAATACAAGCACTATGGTAAGAATGAGACTTCAAAGAGTGGGAGCCAAGAACCAACCTAGTTATCGCGTGGTGGTAATAGATTCTCGATCACCTAGAGACGGTGCCTATTTAGAGAGACTCGGACACTATAATCCTCTGACCGATCCAGAGACGGTGGTTATCGACCAAGCAGGGGCACTCAAGTGGCTACAGCGTGGCGCCCAGCCGAGCGAGGCAGTGGCCAGATTGCTCTCAAAGCTGGGGGTCGTCAATAAGCCCCAGGCCGTTAAAGCCAGCCAAGCCAACCAAGGGGTAGCATGAAGGACCTGGTAGAATACATTGCCAAGTCTATAGTGACGCTGCCCGATGCTGTGGTCGTAAACGAAGAGAGCAGCGCTGGTAACGTCATCCTCAAGCTTCAGGTGGCCACAGAGGACAGAGGTAGGGTCATCGGGAAGCTGGGAAGGGTGGCCCAAGCAATGCGCACCTTACTCAGGGTGGCGGCAGTACGGGAAGGGGTTCGAGTTCAACTCGAAATCCTCTAGGTTTGAAAGCCCCTAGATAGACTTCCTTTCCTTCCTTCTTCTTCGCCCAGCAACTTTGAGACGAGCCAGAGATCTCCGCAGGGCAGCCTCTGCGTTCGCAAGATCTACTCCCTCTCCGGGGTGTTTGAGTTGCTCTTCAGCCCGTTGCTTGGCAGCCTCAGCACGAGCTGCATCAATATCATCAGCACGCTCAGCAGTATCAGCCAGAACTACCACTTTATTGTCCAGCACCTCAAGAAAGCCGCCGCTTACAACCATAAAGATCTCTTCACCAGATCGTCTAATGCAGAGTTCACCAGGCTCAAGCATGGTCATGAAAGCAGCATGATGAGGCAAGACAGCGAACTGTCCCATCACCCCTGGAGCGATCACAGTATCCGCCTCGCCAGAGTACACCGGGCCCTCTGCAGTGACAATCTCTAATTTCAGTATGGCCATGACTACATTCCTAGACGTTTTGCTTTCTCAACCGCCTCATCTATCGTCCCTACCAGTAGGAATGCCTGCTCAGGCAAAGCATCATGCTTCCCTTCCAGAATCTCCTTGAAACCGCGCACGGTCTCCTTGATAGGCACATATTTCCCTTCTGTGCCGGTAAAGGCTTCCGCAACAAACATGGGCTGAGAGAGGAACCTCTGAATGCGCCGGGCACGGGCCACAGTGAGCTTGTCTTCTTCAGACAACTCCTCAATGCCCAGGATAGCGATGATATCCTGAAGCTCCTTGTATCTCTGCAACACCCTCTGGATACCTCTAGCCACACCATAATGCTCTTCGCCCACTATCTTCGGGTCAAGAATGCGGGAAGTGGAAGACAGAGGATCCACAGCCGGATAGATTCCCATCTCTGCGATGGAACGTTCCAGGGCAATCACCGCATCAAGGTGGCCCATGGTAGTGACTATACCGGGGTCAGTATAGTCGTCAGCAGGAACATAGATAGCCTGGAAGGAGGTGATGGACCCCTTCTTGGTCGAAGTAATCCTTTCCTCCAACTCGCCTACCTCTGTAGCCAGCGTCGGCTGGTAGCCTACGGCTGACGGCATACGTCCCAGCAATGCCGATACCTCCATGCCGGCCAAGACATAGCGGTAGATGTTGTCAATAAACAGCAATACGTCCTGACCTTCAACATCCCGGAAGTACTCCGCCATAGTCAGACCAGTCAGCGCAATGCGGGCTCTAACTCCAGGCGGCTCATTCATCTGTCCGAAAACAAGCGCCGTTTTGTTGATAACACCGGACGCCTTCATCTCCAGCCAGAGGTCATTTCCTTCACGGGAGCGCTCGCCAACTCCAGCAAAAACAGAGAAACCACCGTGAACGGTGGCGATACTATGGATAAGCTCCTGAATGATGACTGTCTTCCCTACGCCGGCGCCGCCATAGGCACCTATCTTCCCGCCCTTGGTGAAGGGAGTGATCAGATCAATCACCTTGAGTCCGGTCTCCAGCATCTCGGTACTGGTTTCCTGATCCTCGTAAGCGGGCGGCATACGGTGAATCGGCCAACGTTGCTCAGCTTTGACCTCACCGAGGTTATCCAGGGGTTCACCCATGACATTGAACAATCGGCCGAGGGTGGCCTTGCCCACAGGAACAGCTATAGGAGCACCTGTGTCAATAGCCTCAATGCCCCGCTCCAGGCCCTCGGTCGGAGCCATGGACAAGCACCTTACCCAGTTATTACCGATGTGGGCCTGAACCTCAAGTACCATCTTTTCTCCATTACTAGTGATTTCGATGGCATTGTACTGTGGCGGTAACTCCTCAGGAGGAAATTCAATATCAACTACCGTGCCAATTACTTGAGCGACTCTACCCTTGGCCATAATGATTACTACCTCCTAGCCTATTGCCTCTACTCCACCAGTGATATCAAGAAGTTCCTTAGTGATCATCTCCTGGCGCGCCTTGTTGTACACCAAGGTCAAATCCTGGACAAGTTCGTTAGCGTTATCAGTGGCATTGCGCATGGCTACCATTCTCGCCGACTGCTCGCTGGCAATCGATTCCAGAATGGCGTGGTATACCTGCATCTCCACAAACCGGGGGAGAAGTTCTGCCAGCACTGATTTTCTGCCGGGCTCATAGATATACTCTGCTTCACCGCCACGCTCTCTCTTGGCTGGTTCGACAGGAAGCAATTGCTGCAGCACTGGCCGCTGAGTCATGGTACTGACAAACCGGGTATAGGCCAGATAGACCACATCGGCAAATCGATTGCTATAGTCATCAATGACAATGCGGGACATCGGCAGGGTATCAACAAGGGAAGGCCGATCTCCAATTCCGGTGAACTCGGCCCGAACCTCGCGACCGTAGCGCAGCATGTAGTCCCTGCCTTTGCGACCTACCGTGATCATCACAGAGGGAGAGACATGCTCCAATATGAAACTTGCTGTGCTTCGGTTCATATTGGCGTTCAGGCCTCCGCACAAACCACGATCAGGCGTGATATGAATTATCTCGATCTTCTTCACTTCCCGTCGTTCCAGCAAGGGGTGAATCCTGCCTCCTTGCTGTGCAACCAGATCGGCCAAAACTTGCTGAATTTTCTCAGCATAAGGCCTGCCGGCTAAATCGCGATCCTGAGCCTTCCGCATTTTGGACGTAGCCACCATTTCCATGGCTTTGGTAATCTTAGCTGTCGATTGAACGCTCCGAATACGCCGCCGAATCAAACGTATGTTAGCCATTGTCTCTTATCTGCTCCAGTATTAATCCCTCTTCTCGGCACAGACCAGAAGTCTCGCCTCTTCTCCTAGCGTGCCCGACTTTGCTTGAACTCAACAAATGCCTTCTTCAATGCCTCTTCTGTTTCCGGCGTCAAGTCCTTGCTACTGGCAATGGATTTGCCTATCTCAGGATGGCTCGTTTCCATGAATTTCTGAAGATCATTTTCGAAAGCCGTTACATTGCCTATTGGCACATCATCTACATAACCACTGGTAATAGCATAAAGCGTAATTATCTCTTTCTCCAAAGGCAAGGGGCTAAATTGGAGCTGCTTGAGAATCTGAGTGCTCCTCTGACCTCTGTCCAGTTGAGCCCTGGTTGCCTTATCCAGGTCAGCAGCTCCAAACTGGGCGAAGGCAGCCAGTTCGCGGTACTGCGCCAACTCCATCCTGAGTTTCCCAGCCACCTTCTTCATGGCCTTCGTCTGTGCCGCCCCACCCACTCTTGACACTGACAAACCCACATTCAGGGCCGGGCGGATGCCCGCATTGAAAAGATCCGTCTCCAGATAGATCTGGCCATCAGTGATAGATATCACGTTCGTGGGGATATACCCTGAGAAGTCACCCAACTGCGTCTCGATAATAGGGAGAGCGGTAAGAGATCCGCCACCGTATTCTGGAGCAAGCTTGGCTGCTCTCTCCAGCAAACGGCTGTGAAGATAGAAAACATCACCTGGATAGGCTTCACGTCCCGGGGGACGGCGCAGCAGCAGGGAAATCTGACGGTAGGCCCAAGCATGCTTAGTCAAATCATCATAGATAACCAGGGCATCCTTCCCCTGCTCCATGAACTCTTCGCCTATGGCACAGGCAGCATAAGGACAAAGGTATTGCATGGAGGCAGGGTCAGAGGCACCGGCAGACACCACTATGGTATGTTCCATAGCACCATAGAATTCCAGAATGGCTACCATCTGAGCCACCTTTGAGGTCTTCTGTCCAATTGCTGCATAAATGCAGATAAGGTTCCCGCCCTTCTGACTGACAATCGTGTCAAGGCAAATTGCTGACTTGCCGGTAAAGCGGTCACCGATGACCAACTCACGCTGCCCACGTCCGATGGGTATCATGGCATCTATGGCCTTGATACCGGTGTGAACCGGGACATTTACCGGCGCACGCCGGACAACGTTCGGTGCCACTCTCTCCAAGGGACGCACCTTGTCATACTTAACAGGGCCCTTACCATCAAGCGGTACTCCCAGAGGATCGATCACCCGACCAATGAGGCCTGCACCCACAGGCACTTCCAGGATTCTTCCCGTGCATCGAACCTCATCACCCTCTTTGATCGATAAGGGATCGCCAAGAATGACCGCTCCTACTGCGTCTTCCTCCAAGTTGAGGGCCAGCCCCATGATGCTATTGGGGAACTGCAGCAGTTCGTTAGCCTTGGCACCCGACAGCCCGTGGATGCGGGCTAAACCATCAGCCACCTGCACCACAGTACCTACATCGACCATGCTTACTCTGGTGCCAAACTCTTCTATCTGCCGCTTGATGACAGAGACTATATCTTCACCACGAGTGACCATACTATCTCACCTCCAACACAACTCCTGTTGGCACAACCAAACAACCCCTTGCACCGGGAACCAGCGCCTCAAATACCAAACATCCTCCAGATGAATCACGCCAAGCTTCTTCTCAATTCCTGAAGCCTGGTGCGGACACTTCCATCCAGCAACTTATCCCCCAACCTGACCACCAAGCCCCCTATGATTTCAGGATCCACCTTCGCACCAAGCATTACTGTCTTGCCAGTGATCTCAGCCAAGCCCTTCCCAATGATCTCTTCTTCTTGGTCACCAATGGGGATAGCCGTAACCACTTCTGCCTCAACTACCCCCTTGTGAGCATATGACAAACGTCTGTACTCAGCCACAATGCCCTGGACTATGTGGAGGCGATTCCTGGCAACCAGGAGATACGCCAGATTCATTGCCGTAGGTGTAACACCCTTGAGAGCCTGCTGCAGTAGCTCTCTTTTTCTTTCTGAACTAACCTTGGGATTCTCCAGAAAGGAGCCTATCTCCGGATCGTGCAAAACACTGGCTATACTCTCCAGGTCAGCCTGCCATCTGTCCAATTGATTGGTCTCTAAGGCAATTAGAAAAACTGCCTGCGCATGCCGTCTGCCTGAAATACCCTTAGCCATTGTTCTAGTTCAATTCACTCTTCTTGGAAGCAAGTCCTTCTTTTAAAACCTTGTCAATTAGCTGCTGGTGCACTTTCTTGTCCAGGGACTGTTCAATTACCTTCTCTGCCGCCAGAACTGCCAGATCGGCAAACTCCCGACGCAGTTGATTGAAACTTTCTTCTCTCTCCATGGCAATCTCAGCCCTGGCTTTGGCAATGAGAGCCTCTGTTTCTTTCCTGGCCTCAGCCCTGGCCTCTTCCTTGAGCCTATCTGATGTCTGCGAAGCCTGAGCCATGATGGCCTGGCCCTCTTTGCGTCCAGCCTCAATCTGAGCTTTCACGGTCTCTTCAGCATGAGCCATCTCCTGTTTGATGCGCTCCGCCTGATCCAGACTCTCCTTTATCTTGCCTGCCCGCTGATCCAGCATCTTCGTGATAGGCTTATACAAGACCAGCGTCAGCAGCCCAAGCAAGAGAAAGAAGTTTATTATGAAAGCCAACAGACTTGGTAGATTTATTCCAAGGTCATTGAGCATTTTAGCTCCTCTTCATACAGATTGACCGGACTACTGGCTACGGTGTAGCTACTAGTGGATGTGTCGTGCTTAGATACATAATCGTGATCGCCATCACCCCGACAAAGATCATCGCACTCAAGAATACTGCAAGTACGAAAACCAGTATCGGTACTGGCAGACTCTCATTTTCCATGTTTCATCCCTCCTGAAGTTACTCTTATGCTGTTGCTGTTTTGGAGACCATGGCAATAATGATCGACACGATCAGGGCATAGATACCGATAGCCTCTGTCAACGCCGCTACCAGGATCATGTTGGTCAAGATCGCGCCTCTGGCCTCTGGATTGCGTCCTAGCGCCGTCACGGTGGCATACCCTATCAGGCCCAATCCTAGTGCCGGACCTAAGAGGCCAATGCTACCTGTGATCGCTACGGCTAGATACTTGGCTACAACTGGGTCCATCTACTTACCTCCTTCTCTCTTAGTAAAATTACCCATGCTCCTCACTCCCGTGGGAAACAGCTATGCTGGCAAATACCAGAGTCAGCCCTCCAAAGATAAGGGCCTGAATGAAGCCAATAAGAAGCTCCAGGCCGTAGAAGGGTATGGCCATTACCCAAGGGACGAGGAACGTAGCTGACAAGACCAATATCTCCCCTGCCGTCATATTGCCAAAGAGACGGAAGGCGAAGCTGATCATCCGGGTCATATGGCTTATGGCCTCCAGGCCACCGATAACGGCATTGATCACACCGGTGACACAGGCCATGATGGCATCAACAATCTTGCCCTTGAATAACAGCTTTATGCCCCGGACAAGCTCTCCCAGATTGACATACTCGGTGATATAGTGACGGAATCCCCTGCCAGTCAATCCCCAGAACTCGATGAATAAGACCGCCATGACTGCCAGAGCCAGGGTCATGTTGATATCTGTGCTGGCAGAGCGGAACAATGGCGGCCGGCTCACAATCTCGGCCACAGGCTCATCAACTGAGATCGATTGACCTTCAGCAACAGCATACTCTACTTCACCAGTCTTAGGGGCCGTAACATCCTCAGTGGTGGATCCGGTGTTTACTTGAAATACCACGTCTCCTTCATTGACCTTGACCACCGTCTCCCCCTCAGCAGGCACTACAAGCCCTTCAACCGTCCCAGCTACCGGGGACACAACCTCTTTTGCCTCCTTGACAAAGATACCAGGCCCATAAAAGGGAAGAAGGGCAAGGTAGGCATTGAACATCACAAAGATGAAGATAGTAGCAATCACAGGGAAGAACCGGCGACCGTTCTTGTGCCCGGCAACACTCTCTACGAAGTTCAAGAGCATTTCCAGGGCTGTTTCAAACAGACCCTGCAAACGGCGAGGGATGATCCTCATCTTGCGCGTAGCGGCAAACGAGAGAGCCACAACCACAATAATGGTGATCCAGGAGGCAAGTAGCGTATTGGAAATCGGCAGAGGGCCAGCTTGGAAGAGTACATCACCACGGAAGAACGAGTGAACTTCAAGTACCGGGACACTGAGAATTTGTGGCAGCAGCTTAATATTGAGGCCCCTGCCTATGGCACCGCCAGCTAAGCCAAATATGAAAAGGACTACAATTACAAGGCCGATGATAGAGCATCCACGCTTGGACACTACTGCTTGTCCTCCCGGCTCTTGTCTTCCTGCTCCTTAATTAGCGGCACTATCATTCTATAGGTTCCAAAGGCAGCCACCACCAACCCAAGAAAGAGTCCAACCAAAGTAAATATTATCGAATACCCAAACTTCCTGTCAAGCCAAAGCCCACCGAGGATCCCGCCGACAATCGATATACCGATATACCATCCAATACCGATGAACTTAGCCGCAAGGCCCCAATTTTCCATCTCGCCCGTGCCATGTCACAGATACTTATCATGGACGGTTTTAAGTATACTATGCAGCTTCGTTCTGAGTCAAAATCTGGGCACAACCTTTGCAGCATGCACAAGAGATACCTTATAATAGTCGCTATTCACTGAAGCCAATGACCAAAAGACTAGAAAGCATAACCCAGCAGCGGCTCGATAAACTGCAACGGCTTCGCGAGCGGGGTATTAATCCCTACCCCAATCGTTATCACCGCACTCACACAGCTCAGCAAGCCAAAGGCCTGTGCGAACAAAACGCGCTGACCGCAGGATTAGCAGTAAGCCTGGCCGGCCGCATTGTAGCTCACCGCAATATGGGTAAGGCTACATTCATCGATCTGCAGGATGGCTCAGGCAAGATCCAAATCTACTTCGGTAGCAAGCAAATAGGCGAGGAAAGATATGGGCTAGTGCAGGAACTAGACCTTGGAGATATCATCGGCGTCAGTGGGGAACTATTCAAAACGCACAGGGGCGAAATCACTGTCAACGTATCCGATTTCACGATGCTCGCTAAGTCACTCCAACCTCTGCCGGAGAAATGGCACGGGCTGGTTGATGTCGAGAAGCGCTATCGCCAGCGTTACCTGGACCTCATTTCCAATCAACCTACGAAGGAGATTTTTCTGGTGCGCAGCCGCGTTATTGCTGCCATCCGTCGCTTCCTTGACGACAGGGGCTTCATCGAAGTGGAGACCCCAGTGCTCCAACCCATAGCCGGGGGAGCCAGGGCACAACCATTCGTTACCCATCATCAAGCCCTGGATCAGGACTTTTACCTGCGCATTGCCACAGAACTCTACCTCAAAAGGCTCATCGTAGGTGGCTTCGACAAGGTCTACGAGATCGGCCGCATATTCCGAAATGAAGGCATCTCCACCAAGCATAATCCGGAGTTTACTACCCTGGAAAGTTACGAGGCCTACGCCGACTACCATGATGTGATGGACATGCTCGAGAACATGGTCTCGCACATCGCCCAGGAAGTACTGGGGACCACCAGACTCACATTTGGGGAACACACACTCGACTTCACTCCTCCCTGGAAGCGCCAGACACTGCGTGATGCCGTTCTCCAAAGTTGCGGCATTGATCTTGATGAATGCCTCAAAGACGGCGGTCAAGATTTGCGCCGAGTCATGCAAGCAAAAGGCATAGAGCTTGATCAGACTATGAGCCCAGCCTATCTGGTAGACAAGCTGGTTTCCACCTTCGTGGAACCCACCCTTGTTCAGCCAACCTTCTTGATGGACTACCCGGTGGAAACCACCCCCTTGGCCAAGACCAAGGCCGACAACCCGAGAGTAGTAGAGCGGTTTGAGGCTTTTGCTGTCGGCATGGAATTCGCCAATGCCTTCACTGAGCTCAATGATCCGATAGAGCAGGCTAATCGCTTTCTTGCTCAAGAAGCATGGCGAGATCATTTCGGAGATGAAGAGGCAGAATGTTACCAGGAAGATTTCATCCTGGCCATGGAGCATGGCATGCCTCCTACGGGCGGCCTTGGGGTGGGTATTGATCGACTGGTAATGCTTCTTACCAATCAGCAGTCGATCCGCGAAGTGATCCTCTTTCCTCAACTGAAGACCAAGTAGTACAATGAGAGACCACAAGCAATGTTGAGCATTCAGTTTATCAGACAGAACCCAGAGGCAGTGAGAGCGGCCATGGAGAAGCGGCATGATAGTGCACCGCTGGATGAGATCCTGGCTCTCGATGAACAGCACCGCAAGCTGTTATTTGAGGTGGAATCGCTGCGGTCACAGCGCAAACAGGGGAGCAAGGAATATGGCAGGCTGAAGACAGGGACTGCTGATACAACAGAAGGCACAACGTCCGAAGGTGCGACCGGGGAACTGGCCAACATCCGCGAACAAATCAAGCTGGCAGAAGCCGAGGTCCAGCCCATCGAGGAAAGGCTACACGATCTCTTGCTCCGCGTGCCCAATATTCCCGATTCCAGCGTCCCCATCGGTAAGGATGCCTCTGACAACATAATAGTACGAAGCTGGGGCGAGCCCCGCCAGTTTGATTTTCCTCCACTGCCACACTGGGATCTAGGTGAAGCGCTGGACATCATTGACTTCCAGAGAGGAGTAAAGCTAAGTGGCACGCGGTTCTATGTACTCAAGGGCCCCGGAGCCCGTCTGCAGCGAGCGCTCATCAGCTTCATGCTGCACCTTCATATCAGTGAACATGGCTACACTGAGATCTATCCGCCGTACATGGTAAAACAGGAATGCATGATAGGGTCATCCAATCTGCCCAAATTCGCTGACAACCTTTACCATGACGTTGAAGATGACTTCTGGTTCATCCCCACCGCAGAAGTACCTCTGACAAACCTTCATCGTGACGAAGTCCTCGAGGCTGGCACTCTTCCCCTGTACTATGTAGCTTATTCTGCCTGCTTCCGCCGTGAGAAAATGGCCGCCGGCAAGGATACCCGCGGCATAAAACGGGGGCACCAGTTTGACAAGGTGGAACTCTACAAGTTCACCGACCCCGACCACTCCATGGATGAACTGGAGAAGATGGTCAAGAATGTAGAGGAGGTCTGCCGCAGGCTAGACCTAACCTACCGCGTGGTACAGCTCTGCACCGGAGACCTTGGTTTTGCTTCCGCCAAGAGCTACGATATTGAGTTATGGGCCCCTGGCTGCCAGGAGTGGCTGGAGGTTAGCAGTTGCAGCAATTGCACCGATTTCCAGGCACGAAGGGCCAATATTCGCTACCGATCCGAGCCCGGAGCTAAACCTCAGTTTTTGCAGACCCTGAATGGCTCAGGCCTGGCCTTGCCACGGGTTCTCATCTCAGTGTTGGAGAGCTACCAACAATCTGACGGCAGCATACTGGTACCTGACGCACTGCTGCCGTACATGGACGGTCTTGAGGTCATCAAGTAGGTAGAAGTAATCTCCCCGGCCTCCCTCCCCGCCTTGAGTATAAACGTCATCTCCACCATGCGCCTGGCCAAGGTATGGGCTGATTTCATGCCCACCTCATCCTTCAATACACCAAGTCTCTCCTGTGCATCAAATCTCCCCGTTCCACCGTCGCTCGATAAGCCAACAGCCCCAAACTGACAGGAGCCTTCGCCAGGGCTAACCACCACCATCCCCCACATGAGAAAAGGGGTGATCACGCTAAGCAGGGTGGTTTCAGGACCAGCGTTTCTCATCCAAGCAACTGTCATAGCTCCACCCACCTTGCCTTTGAGCGCCCCACGGTAGTGTTTGCCCAGAACGAGTGCCCGGAATCTGTCCAGGAAGACAGCCATATATCCAGATAGTCGGCCAGCATAGGTCGGGGTTGCCAAGAGCAGTGCATCAGCCTTAATCATCCTGGGATATATCTCCAGCATGTCGTCCTGCAAAGCACAGAAACGGCCCTCTTCCTGCTTAGCAGTGCACCAGTTGCAGTGCCGGCAATCACTAATGTTTTTACCCGCCAAGCGGATCAATTCCGTGCTCACATTGCCCAAGCCTTCAGCCGTCTTCAGCGCCTCTCTAAGAAAGACCTCGGTATTACCCTCTTTAATGGGGCTACCACTTACGCCAAGAACGTTGATCTCCATTTATCCTCCCAGCCTATGGATGGTGGGTATCTTCACTCACCACATACACCTGGCTGTACTCCCGACGGTGGGTTTAGCTCTTCCTACCCTTGCACCCTTCCCTTGCGGCTTGCCTGTCTGGCAGCCGGACCCAAGAGCCGTTCACAGTACTCATTCATCATACGACGGGTACAGAAAGCAGGTGACACCGACCGGATAGCTTCCTTGACCATGCGGACCCACCCAACTGGCACACCTTTCCTGTCTCTTGTGTAAAACAGAGGGACTATGTCCTTTTCCAGCAGGGAATAGATGGACTCAGCATCCATCGTATCCTCTTCTTCCGGGTTTTCTGGCTTAACAATCTGACCAATGGCCCAACCATTGGCACCATTGTAGCCCTCGTCCCACCAACCGTCGCGAACGCTCAGGTGCAGAACACCATTGAGACAGGCTTTCATACCACTGGTGCCACAAGCCTCATTCAGTCGCCGCGGTGTATTGAGCCAGACGTCTACACCTTGTGTTAGGTAATGGGCCATATGCATATCATAGTCCTCGACAAAGGCAATTCGGCCCATAAAATCCCGATCTGTGGCCGAAGAGAACACTCTCTGTACCAGATGTTTCGAGGGAGAATCAGCAGGATGGGACTTGCCGGCAAAGACTATCTGGACCGGCCGCAAAGCATTCCTCACGATCTGCTTCAATCGATCGACATCATGGAAGATCAGCGCTGGCCGCTTATATTCAGCAAATCGGCGCACAAACCCTATAGTCAATACATCCGGGTGAAGTAAGGCTCCTATAGCTACCAGATGTTGGGGTTCCACGTCACCTTTGGCCCAGGCTACCTGAGCTGATTCCAGTATGCCACCAATAAGCTTGCGTCTGAGGATACAACGCACTCTCCACAGCTCCTCATCAGGTATATCCTTAACACTCTCCCAGAGACTCACATCATCATGTCTCTCCATCCAATCCCCGGCAAGATACTCCTCGTAGAGGTCGCCTATCTCCCCAGCAATCCAGGTAGGCACATGTACACCGTTGGTAACATACTCAATAGGCACATGCTCCTCTTCAACCTCTGGCCAGAGGCCATGCCACATCTTCCTTGCCACCCCAGAATGCAGTCGGCTCACGGCATTCCGATGATCAGCCGTTCTCATGGCAAGCACAGCCATATTGTAGCCCTGATCATCCGTACCAAATTGTTGCCCCAACGCCAGGCACTCCTGTCGGCTGATCCCAAGGGATTCACAATATCTATCGAGATACTTCTCTACAAGGTGTATGGAGAAAACATCCTGGCCTGCAGGTACAGGCGTATGAGTGGTAAAAACTGTCGTTGCGCGAACCCTCTGGACAGCATCAGCAAAAGACCTCCCTTTCTCAATCTCCTCCCTGATGCGCCCCAGCATCATAAAAGCTGTGTGTCCTTCATTGGCATGCCAGATAGCAGGCTTAATACCCAGCGCCCGCAGGACATGCACCCCACCCATGCCAAGGACGATCTCTTGCTGCAAGCGTACTTCCTGATCAGCAACATAGAGTCGGGCCGATAGCCTCCGCTGGTGCGGCTCATTGTCTTCCACATTAGTATCCAGAAGATATACATTCACCCGACCCACCCGAACCTGCCACACAGCGATTAGCAAAGACCCCGAACCCAGATCAACCCTCACCAGCAATCTTTGCCCATCAGGACCAAGAACGGGACTCACCGGTGCTTCATCAAAATCCAACTGCTTGTAGATTTCCTCCTGCATGCCAGCAGCCGAGATATGCTGATGAAAATACCCCTGAGGGTACATGAAGCCAATGCACACAAATGGCAGCCCTATGTCACTAGCCTCCTTGCACGTATCGCCAGCCAAGACCCCCAGTCCACCGGCATAGATAGGGAGGGAATTGTGAATGGCGAATTCCATCGAAAAGTAAGCCACGGGGCCACTTAGCAGATGTGGATAATGAGCACTGAACCAAGTATCCTGTATGGCCATCTCGGCGTCGAACTCAGCCATCACAGAATCATAAAGCTTGAGGAACTCGGGATCAGCAGCAACATGCAGTAACCTCTCTTGACTGATGTCTCGAAGCTGCTTCACCGGGTTGTGCCCACTAACCCTCCACAGAACATAGTCCAGAGCCCGAAAAACGTCCCGCCCCCGATGGTGCCAGCTCCACCACATATTATTGCCGAACTCTTCGAGTCTGCCTATACGTTCGGGGATCTTCCAGCGAAGGGTACTCATGTGTGGTTTCTGTCCTACCGTCTGACCAGCACTACGGGTAGAAGTCTAGCTGGTGAATTCGCTTCATTCACTTACCCTACAGGTAGGCGTCCAGCGCCCGGATGAAGTTCTTGTATACCTGCTGTATCTCCCAGATGATGCCATAGGGTCCCAGCCGCCACCACTCCTTCGGTGTGAAGTAGGCCGATACCTCGGCCTCCGATCCGGAGCGGCCGAACCACTGGATGAGATGCAGGTTGTCGGACTGAGCCAGCCAGAGGGCCAGATCGATTATCCTCTGGTTCTTGGTCAGCAGGGCCTTGCTGTACGCCTGCATCATCAACTGGAATACCGCCTCCTGAGCCGAATTGCCCAGGAAGAATTCCATGCCTCCTTGCCCCGCCCAGGTGGAGGGGAAGGTTGACAAAGGCAGGTAGTGACTCTGTTCGCGGTACTGCGCTATCGCCTCGCTGGGTGTCAGCGTCATCATCTTCCGCTTCGCGAGCTCCCCGGGCAGACACCGCATGAAGTCAAATATGCCGGTATCCCGCGAATGATGTTCACCGAAGGTCTCGAAATCCCAGGCCAAGGTGACAAAATCACCCCACGCATCCCTCAGCCACTGAGCATACCTGTCAGCCATCAAAGGATAACCCCACCACCCCTTATTGGAGAAGCGATAACCCACATCGTCACTCAGCTCATAGTGCCGCGGCAGCAGCATCAGACCCTTCCCTTTATGGTAAAGGTGAGTCGGCTCGCGCCACTCCATCACCCAGGGCCGTCCGTCAAGAAAGGCGCCGCTGAAGCCAACGCTATCCAGAGCATGATAGATAGTATCGGACATAAGCATCTCCGTGGTGTCGGTCACCTCCGGCCTCTTGCCCATGACCTTCTCCAGGTGATCGCGGGACCAGGACATCCGCCTGGCAAAGGCAGGCACATCCAAGAGCGGCAGAAAGCTGTGGTAGGGCTCAACGTTCACCAGTTCCACGGCAGGCTGGGCTGCCAGCTCGCGGAAAAGCTGAAACAGCTTCCGATCCCAGGCCTCGGCCTGCCTGAGGAAGGAGACCGAGAACCCTATCGAGAACTTCATCCCCTGTCTGGCAAGTTCGAGGAACATCTCAGCAGCAGGATAGTAGCACCAGGTCGCTACCTTGTGGAGATACGCCTCATTCATTGCCTCATCGAAGAGACAATTCTCAATATCAGCAGGGGTGGCACCAGATGGAATAGGCTGTGCCGGAAGCTTCAGACGCCTGGGCTGGTGCACGACAGCATAGATCACCAGGTTTTCTGCCATGATCTCCTTAGCCTCTCATACACCCTTCTTCAGCGTTGTTGGCAGCAATTCAGGTGGCACCCTGAGTGGTATGGAGTCTGCCACACAGGGCGCAGGCTTCCCCTTGAGGGCACCCTGCATCCTGGCCTGGTTCACTAGCTTGCTGATCAGGTTCTGCACCGCTTCTTCCCACGTGAATTGCGTAGCAGTATGCCTCGCAGCACGCCGCATCCTCTCACCCTCCTCAGGGTATTCCTGGAGATACAGCACATGGTTCACAATCTCCATTGAGTCCGCTGTCTCCAGCACAAAGGAGTTTACGAAGGGGATCGCGTAATCCTCTCCGGTAGACCCCGTAAAGACAATCCCACCGGCGGCCATTGCCTCCAGCCCAACCAGGCCGAACGGCTCGCGCCCGCTGTTAGCCAGCACGCCATCAGCCGCACAGTAGAGCACCTGTAGGAAGTCTGAAGGCAACTGAAATCTGATGTCAATGATATCAGCGGGAGAGGCCTCCCGTAACGCAGCCATGTAAGCATCATAAGAACGCGTGCCTGTGGTCGTTTCTTTCCAAACAAGGCCCAGAGAACGAGCACTGTCAATTATCTCCTGACGGTGAGGCTCTATCCCACCTCTGGCCAGCAACGTAGTCTGGCAACCCCTCCCCTTCAGGCGGGCTGTCGCTTCCACAGCCTGGTGCCAGCGCTTATCCGGGTCCCAGCGGGCTACCTTGCACAGCAGGATCTCAGCACCAATTGCATTTCTAATCTGGTCGACCAGACCGGGCTCCACCTTATGAATTAAGCTCTTCGGTATGCCGTTTGGAATAACCAGCGGGTTCAAGCCCATACCCCACATGACGTGCTTCATATACTTGCTTACCGTGGTGATAGTGGTAGTGAAGTTCAACCTGCCCCAGTTGATGCGATAGAAGGAGAAGGTATTGTTCGCATTCCAGAACATCACCACTTTGTCCCGGAGGCTATCGTGATAGAGAACATCGCTGAGGCGGCACATCACCTCCGCAGTGTGCCACTCCTCCCCAAGGATAACAACCAGCCTACCCTCAGCCACTGCCGGCTTCACGATGCGGTCTTTGACAAACCAGGGGATGGATTCATTGAAATCATAAAGCTTCTCTTCCTCACCATCATAGACACCATTGGGGTGATGCTGGCTGATCCACTGGCCCCAGCGATGCAGGATCAGCTTATCATGGTATCTCGTCTCCTCTCCCGGGGCATACGGATCGCCGATAAAGAAGAGATGTGTGGTAAAACCCATCATCGCCAGTGTCGCCGACAGGTTATTCACTCGTACCCCGAGGCCGCCTGCTATAGAATATGCATCTGGCCCCTCAAATGAGAGGATCACAAACTCTGTATTCTTGGGAGTGATATTTGTCCGCACCATGATAGAATCTTATACTCCAAAAACTTTATCTATTGTAACACATTGGTTTCCCCCGAACCATTCCTCATCCAAGAAGCGTCCGGATACCCGCTTCCGCGGGAATGTCAGGGTAGGAGATGCATGAGAAAAGGCTTGAGTGAACCCTGGCTCAGGAGAATTTCTACTTCCCTGAGCTTGTTGGTCATATGGTCACAATACACGAAGTTTACCCTTCCGTGTAAGGGTGTGAAACTAACGGGGCAGATTAACGAGCGAGGGGTGCAAATGCTGGACTGGTTATTACCAAAAGATAGCGTTTGTCCTCCTGAAGATGATGATGACGATGCACTTCCCTTTGTGCCAAGGTGGTTGAACTTGGTGTTCAACTCAGGGGTTAAATTTGACGGTTTTGAATGGGCAGCCGTTAAACTTCAAAGCTAGTTGACCGGTACCATACCCGGGCAGTTCTGTAGGGTTTTGCCCTATGGGCAATCTCTCCAAGGCGCTCTGCTCAAGAGAAGCAAGCACCATTGCTTTAGCCCCTCATCCACCCTAACTTAGCACAACCATAAATCCTAACACCCAGTCTGTTGGACCCATGCTAAGTTTCAATTGAGGAAGAGGGAGGGACACTTCTAAGCCCACTATCTTGAGAGCCAGTGTTACTAGCACCGGCTCTCTTTCGTTTTGTGCCTATTCGCTTCTTGTAATGCCTCTTAATCCGAAGTGGTTCCGCTAAAGGCAACTGCCTTGCCGCAGTGCTACCATTTTCCACCAGCAATGCCATCCTGCGCAGCTTCTCAACTCGCAGTTGTTTTGCCAGATCCAAGGTAAGCGAATCGATTGCCATACGGACAATTTCGCTGCGAGATAACTTCAGGGTAGAGCTGAGGAAGTCCAGCTTCTCTTTTTGGGTGGGTACCATCTCCACTATGAAGGTATATTTATCTTTCGTCACTTAGCTTCAGCTCCTATATGTCCCTCTATATCCGAAGGCACTATATTATTTCCACAAACCTCTGTCAAGGGGTTCAGGTTCACTTCCCTATGCGGGAGACGGTATCCCTCGACAGAGCATCGTTTGTCCTGGAGCATTTGGTGAGGCCACAGTGCCACAGTGGAAGAACCCTACACAGTCTGAAGTTCTACAAGGTACCGCTAGTGACGAGGGAGCACTTCACCTGGACCAGTTTTCAGGGGGCAGGCCAGTATTCTTAGAGCAACCAGGATTTTTGAGAAGACGTCTGCTCTAGTCTATTGAGAATGGGCCAGTGAATGCCATTGGGTTGGCTGACGTACATTGGTACTGTGGCTGGGAAGTGGTACCAGAGTCCCAGTTCGACCCCACGACAGTCAGACAAATCAAATCGAGAGGTGTTAGAGATACTGCCGTTCAGTCCATTGCCAAAGACGCGGTTACCATGCAATACTGAACCCAGTAATGCACCTGAAGTCAATCAACCTGCGAAACAGGACTGCATAACAAGGCGAAGAAGACGAGGCATTTGATTCCAGGTTAGCTGATCGAGTGGTATCTGGACATACCGAAAAGCAGGGTGAAGTGACCGACTTCCATAAACGTGCTCAGCGTCCTAGCCCATGCCAGGGAGACCTTTTTGCTGGACTGTCTCCGATACAGACACGAGTCATTGCCAGAAGGACAGACTTCGATGGTCTTTTTGAAGGATTCAAACGGATGCGGGCCATCTCGTATGTTGTATCACCAGACTTGCTTCTAGAGTTGTTCGACAAGCGTGGTTATACAGAAGTTGAGGTTTTGGTGGGAGAGAACCTTTCTGAATCATATAGAAAGGATTTGGAACAGAAAAGTGTGGACGTGACAGAACGGCTTGCCGGGCTGATAGAACAGGGCGTCTTGCGAGTCTTTGTTCCCACTCGCACAATACATACGAAACTCTACATTCTTCAGAGGGACGACGTCACTAGGGTAATTCAAACGAGTGCCAATCTGACGGCGACGGCGCAAGAAGCCAAGAAGCAGATCAACTACGCGTGGTATCTGGACATTCCTGTAGGTCATCCTTTTCTGCAGCAATTGACGAGTGACTATGAAACTCATCTTCATGGATGCACCCTTTTCATGGAAGATTTGAGCAACCTTCTTAAGGAGTCCCGGGTGACAGATAGAAAAGGGCTGATTGAAGCTTGGCTCAAGGGCGCTGCTACCTCTGAAGACCAGAATATTGAGATGAGACGGCTCTTCCATGACCTCTCATTCAGTGTTGCCGAATCCTCCACTACCAAAGAGGAGCCAGTAACTGTACTGCAGCTGAAGGGTTCAGCACTGGACAGGAAGCGGTTTGAACGACAACTCGCACCGCTAAAACCCGTGTCCGCTGGTCAAAACCAGATACAGGTGAGCAATTCCGCTTTCATTCGCTACGTCTATGAGACGCATCACATCCCGTTGCTGATTCTCTCCCACGAGCGACGTGAGCTACTGTTGGGTCTTGACGTGCCAATGTCATCGCTTACCCAAGCACCTTCCGATACCACCTTAGTTAGCCAGTCCCTGGGACTGATGGAGGCCTATCTCCAAACCGTGGACTTCGGCGAATCATCTGACCCACTGTCTGCAAAGAGGAGCATGTTTGAAGCCCTCCTATACGTGTTCTTCACTCCATTTGCACACGACTATATGAAATCCAGAAGGGCCAAGTTCGGCCCTGTCGACACCCGAGGTCCACGCTTCCTATATATCTATGGACCATCGCAGAATGGCAAATCTACCTTCCTGCGCTTTTCGCTTAAGCTATTATCCGGAAAGTCTATCGAGCCTCTGTCGAGGCACGACTTCACGAAGACAAGGATTGCCAATGCCGCCCTAACAGGTTCTTCCTTCCCTCTGATCTTCGATGATGTAGATTCGTCTGGCACTTCTGGAATTGAAGACGTGTTCAAATCCTATTGGGAACGCTGGTGGAACGATCAGTACGTGTGCCCTCAGATAGTGATCGCTTCCAATAATCCTAGGCTTAAGGAGTGGGCAAAATCTCGTGTGAAACGAATAGACTTTGATGTTCATTTTTCACCTACGGAGGGTGCCAAAGAGAAATTGGCAAGACTGTTTTCGACAGACAACCCTGTATTCAGATGGTTTTCCTATTTGTATCTTCAACACCTCAGCGATCAGGAATTCGCAAGTGATGATGAACTTGGGTTGGCCAGAGCAGTGATGAAGGAGCTATATGAATACTCCAAACGCCCGCTCCCAGAGTTCTTCCCTGGTGAACCTGTCGAGAAGCTTTACGACCCAGGACGCAGGGATTGGCGTGACCTTCTCTACGGTCTGCACAAGGCGGCAGTCACTGAGCAAGGAAATCGAAAACTCGTGACATTTGACGACGATATGCAGCACTGGGAAATCAATGACTATCAGTCATATCTTCCTCAGACCGTCAAATATCAGAGAAGAGGTGCCACGATTATCATAGAGAACCCCAGGGAGTTCGATAGGTGGCTGGGGCAACCTCAGGGCCTCTTGTCCCGCATATTCGGAAAAGGCTCATAACCGAGTCCTTCTGGCACTGGGCAATTCTACATCTTTGTTAAGTTCCAGGGAGGAGTTGTCATTTTGGAGCAGTGGAATCGTTGCACTAATCGCTAAGATGTTAAACGAGGTAACAAAAGTCAGTCTTGTTAAGTCTTGTTTTCGCCTCAGGTAAGTCGGTTTTTCATCGCTGCAAACCGCGAGATTATGGCTGGAAAAGGCGGCTCCTACACAAAGGCAAGGGACAGCGCAGCGGAGAAATAGAGCTGTTAGCTACTTAGTTTTTGCATTACTAGTATTCTTTCGTACTTGGTCGTCCGCGTCTGCCGCCTTGAGCGCCGTATGTCGGGGATCTCATCAGTATAAATGAGCTTCTGCACCAGACGCCCATCGCTGACCTCGTGAGCTAGTTCAGAAATGATCTGAGCCGTAGGTTTCTTCACACCGTTCCGCTCAACGTCACCAAGGACAAGCACACAGTAGGCCTCGTCTTTGAGAACTCTGTCCATTTGCCTCAAGCACTGCTTCATCTGTGTTATGTATACATGGTCGTTAGCTGTTAAAGAACGATCCAATCCTTTCCAATCGGGAACGCCAAGAAACCACAGCCTGAGCCTATTATCTCTTGCATAGTCCAGGGCACCGAAATATGGTGGGCTTGAGATAATAGCATCAATAGAATTTGAGGGTAGTGACAAATTCATCGTGTTCTCTTGTAATACCTGCCAAGTCGTTTGGTTTCTTGACTGCGTAAAGCCAGTTCGACGATAGGCTCGTGTTACCTTGGCGATAAGTCTGGAGCGGAGGTCACGGTATGAGTACATCTCAGGGAACTCTTCAGGAGGGTACTTTTTTAGGCGCAGATAAGGAGTCAAGTGACTAGCAGGATAAGAAAGGAACCCTGGGCGCACGTGGTGTAATATACCCAAGAGGCAAGCCATAAGGAAGTAGTTCTGCCTTTCCTCAAGTACCTGGAAGGCAGTAACAATCTCCTTGAGTGTGTCAGGGTGGAAGAACTTACGAACCCAGTCGGGCACATTATCAACACTAGCAGTGTGAACACGGGACTCGATTTCTCGTAGGGCTTCCTCTGCTTCGTGCAAAGCCTCTTGCTTACTGAACGGTGCAGATAGTTTTCCTCTCGTAATAACATAGGCATATGGGCTGAGGTCGTTGGCTACTGCAGGACGATCCATAATGACGCATTCCAGTGGCACCACTCCGGCACCGCAGAAAGGATCCAGAACAACATCACCTGATCGGGAATACAGCTCAATAAGCACACGAACCATCCCTGACTTCAACTTCCCAACATAGGGGGCCAACTGATGCATTGAGCTTTCCCTGGCATTGAATGATCCAGACCAAAGTTGTGCATCTAGCTCAATGTGCTCTTCATGAAACAAGCGCGGTTGTTCAGCTTGCAGCGCTTCCACATTTATCTCCGTGGCTTTCTCCATTCCACCATCTTCCCCTTATGGTAGACCTTTGTTTCCCGTAAAATACGTCCTTTATCATCTTTGACAAGTGCAATATTTACCTGCCATATATGTTCATCAAAATCTCCTGGAGCCACACCGTATGCAGCTAAAATCTTGGCTGGTAACTGAGTATTGTTCAAGTCGTGAGACTTCGGTTCCGGATCATCTTCTGTCGGTATTGCCCTAGGCAACAGGAAGATGTCTGGCGCAACTCCAAGGACTGTGGTTGGTGGTTTGTTCTTGTATTTGGGGCACGGGCGAAGAGGTGTGTTGCACCTGGCATCTCTGAACACTACGACATCAACGTGCTTACCACGCTTTACCATTTCGTTCTCGACGCGATTAAAGATAATTGCGGCTGCCCCATGGGATGGCTGGTTGACAATAGCCCCGTCCAAATGACACCAAAGAATGAATTCGTTTGCCCAAAGCGGTCTTTCCGATATGTTGATGCTGTTTCCTTCTCCACCCTTTACCTCCACAGCCACCATTTCTTTGGGCTGGGATGTCAGCATGACTTGAAAATCGAATCTCTGGGCTGCCCCTTGTAACTGATATTCAGCGATAAGGTTCATCTGCTTCATAGTTTCAAAAACGTTAGCTACCAAACCTTGTCTTTGAGTTAGTGATGAGGCGATATATGTCCCTCTTATACTCTCGATGGCAGACCTAAAAACCAGTTTGGAATGGTAGTCGGCTGGCTCCACACCGTGAGCGCTTAGAACGTCGGGGTGCTTGCTATCAAGGTTACGTAGCAGGTCGATTGCAGGATTTACTTGAGCTGTAGCACCAGGGTCATTCTGGCATGGTAGAAGCATACCTAAACCTCACTCCAGTATTCTGGCAACTGGACATATTCTAACACAGCCACTCACCATATCCACAATTACAGAGCTTGCGAGCACACTTACACACCCACCTGAGCTTCCTGGATGAATATGGTGGAGAGTTGGTTTGGCATACGCGTCTTGTAATAGGTTATCTGTGCTTCCTATAATAGGCTGACAATATCTATCGGGCAAGGTGATTAGTATGGACATGGCACCAGACATGCATGCTGAAGACCTCATTTCTCAGGGGAATGGAATTCTTCGAGGACTTTCCCAAGAACTCGGCCAGCTTGAGACGCCAGCAGCTGTGGTTACCAGGGATATCCTTGCCGAGGGCGCGGGCGCACTGGCTGTTGACATTCTCGGGATGAAGAAGGCGAGAAGAGTTGGGAAGAAGGCGACGAGAGCATTTCTTGCAGGCAAAGTTAGCGAAAACCGGCGAACCATCATGACCAAGTATGAGGAGCTTTTTGCCGCATGGGAGAGCGATATCATTCGCTTTCTGTGCCAGGTTTCGACCTCTGCGCCGGGGGTGACTGCCCCAGGCAACAGTGACAAGCTGGTCAAGCGAGTGAAGCGGTCTGACAGATACAAGAGGCTGGAGACCCGAGTTCAACACATCGTTATTGAGCTGAAGTCGACGAAGGCAGAGGGTCTTGTCTACAACTCGAATCTTCCTCAAGCCTCGCCGAAGTCAGTACGTACAGAGCCATCGCCAGATGCTGCGAAACTTCTGAAAGACCTTGAAGTGTCTCTAAGGAGATTCATTGAACGTGAGCTGAGCAAAGTGGGCAAGGATTGGTGGCAGCGCGTGCCTCTGGAGATCAGAAACAATGCCGAAAGAAGGAAGTTGCGCTCCGAGAGTATGTGGCCTTGGTATCCGCCGACATCCACAAATGTTGTTGACTACTTGGACTTCTCCGACTATCACCGCATCATTCTCGAAGAGGACAACTGGCAGAAGGCTTTCGTCAAGTTCTTGAAGAAACGGAGCTTCATTGAAGTGCGTCTAGGCGAGTTAGACCCAATCCGAAATGATATCGCTCACTCACGCCCAGTCACGTCGTCCGCAGTGGCAAAGCTCAGGATGTTTTCCACAGAGCTTCTGGACTGCATGAAGTCAGCGTAGCAGCGTCGGGTGTTAGCCTCATCGCACACAGTATCCCACATCGTGCTAAACAGACTCGGTTTTTGACACACCCTGAACATTCCGACGGATTGTGACTCACCATTCTGGACGATTATTCAACGGTTTGGAGGAGCTTTGGCGTTTGACCGTCAAACGTAATGCGCCAAAACGGGGATAGTAGAACCGAGCCGCACCAACCTTCCCTGAAGACCAGCGGCTCCAGAGAGACGTTGTTCTGGACTGCCAATTCCGTCGCTGTCGCCACAGGCCATGACCAGCTACAGCTTGTGACATGGCACAACCTCTAGAACAAGTCAGCCTTTTCACAGTATACAGATGTTGTGTTGCCGCTTACATGTCGCCATTGACCGGATTCGGTCGCAATAGTATACTACGAACGTCGATTGGAAGACACTGCGAACGGCAAGACCCTTCGGACTGGAGGAATTACATGTACATCTTTGAGGAGATTCTGGACAGGCTTCTGGAAGATCAGGAATCCAACCGCAAAAGCGTATTCCATGGACAATTTGCAAGGAACCGAGACAAGAGTACGAGAGCTGCAGTCCAAAAAGATGGAGAGCCTCTAAAAGAGAAACCCGAACTCTACATGACGTTTAATGCCGTCCAGACCCTGCAGTATCTCCGTTACTCCATCTCACAATCATCGTACAAAAGTGTTTTCAGGCCAGTTTTGGAGGAGCGAAAAGACAAGATGCGTCAGGCTGTGAATATCGCCGGAGACTTCGCAGAGCGATTGCTTCTTCAACACAGCGATAACCAATTCTTCATCACGATGCACGAGAAGATAGCTTTTGGCCCAATCGACGAATTCATTTCCTACAGACACACAGTAGGGGCAGCGATAATCCTTCGGCTACTGGAGCGAAGGTCTGACATTGAGAGCAAAATCCTAAGAAAACTCTTGACAAGTGATATACAGAATAGAGACGGTGGTTGGCCGATAGCAGACAAGAAGCACACAACTTCTGACATTCTTTGTTCAGCACACGCGGCATACCTCTTCCATTTGGCTTTGAAGTCTGGTGATTATGATGATCTCAGGGCGCAACTTGAGAATAGAATAAGCTCGACATTAGCTTTCTTGACACTCCAGGTAGAACAGAAGAGCGGTCTTTGGGTATACGAACACGAGTCTGGTGCTCTCCCATTCACAGCCCGAACATACCCCGAAGTATACAAGCTCCTAATTGACTGCAATTCCCCCCTGGTGCATCAGATTCCCAAAAGGCTGTTGGAGCACTGTCGTGCGAATGACAGGCCAGAATACACAATGGCGAATCGAAAGAAAACCGGTATCCGCAACATGCAACAGTTTGAAGTCAGGATGGCATATGCGTTCAAGACAGCGTCCAGATCAATGCCCGACGAGTTTCTGGAAGCCTTTGCAGAAACTAGGTACAATGCCTTGTCCAGGTACTCCAAGAGTGAATACTACGAGACTTACGATCTCTGCTGTCTACTGATGATGCTCATTGACAGTTTCAACCTGAGTCACAAGGAACTAGTCAAAGACGGAGTCTTTGTATTTGAGCCAATCATTGAAGAGTTGCCATTTGTAGGGAAGCCTTACAGAGTCTCGAAGAAGATTTATGAACGTTTGAAAGAACGCAAATGGTTGTCCTTCTAGAGATATTGTCAGGTCAACCCCAGAGGCATTTCCTGACAAAGAATGTGCTGAGCCAGCATCTCCAAATCAGCGCCGCATCGACGAGCATTGCCAGAAGCGCAGTGTATCCGATGACGCCATGAACCGTCAGAGGAGTCTTCCGAGCCCCCAATATCATCAGGATAGTCGAGGTTATATCAAGACAAACCCCACCGGTCAGGAAGAATAGAACCCGCTTCGATATCAACGACTTCCTTTGCTCAGTCACCACTGCGACTGAATAGAACAACAGCGCAAATGTGACGACAATAACAGCCTTGGTGAGGGTCGGGTTCACGTCTGGTCTTTCTTTGGACTACTGCCAGTGGAGCAAATCGGTGATTGATGAAACAAGTGGGCGGCTGCGGCATGGCATGCTTGCTGAAGCGCAACTGGTTGCGCATTGGAAATCCGCAACCTTCCGGTCTTTGGTGCCTCACTCTTCATAAGATTGCACTTCTCTGATTATCCAGTTTACCAGTTGGGGGATGCTTACACTATCAGGAGACTCGGGCGTCAGACGTTTGATCTGCGTCTCGTATGTCAATGCCTCCCAGTCTATGTTCAAATGTGTACAATCTGGACAAATGTTTACAAATCCCCATTTCATCGTCCTGGCAAACAGCAAAGTTCTCATATTTTACTCTCATATGTGACAGGAGGCTTGTGGTAATTCCTATAGGTCAGGATTATCAATATTACTATCCGTACGCTGGATAGGCTATACCAGCCACACTATCAGGACAGTGAAAATACAAACGTAATGGAATCGATTCTTATTCATCGAGCTATCCGCCAGTCGAGACCGTCTAGATCCAGCTGGTGATTTCCGTTCTTGAGGTCCAGAAGACACTGCATTACAATGAGGTGTGAGCATCATTTAAGAATTGGTCGAGATGTCTAACCGCTGTTGTAGCGGTAAGGAGATAAAGATGCGAACAGAACATCTCAAACTAAGCAGGCAGGAAATCTTGAACGCCCACTCGGAGTGGTACTCTGGTCTTCAAGCGAATCTGAGACAACTCGAACGAAGGGTGTCTACAAAAATACAGTTGATAAGAGAAAATCAAGAATATACCATGGACGACGATGAAAGTTTGGCGAATATGTTTTTCATGCACTTGGACGAATATGTTTCGAGAGCTAGGGAAGTGGGTCCTCTCGGAGTCGGTGGCACCGAACCGGATGTAAGTCTTCCTCCCATGCAAGATGCCCTGATAGACACCATACCTCGACTTTGGAACGACGCATCGATGGCATATATTCATGGCCATTTTAGGGGTTGTATCTTTCTGTCAGCGACCATGCTGGAGGGAGCATTAAGGCTTAAGATAAAGGACAAGCGGCTAGAAAGAGAGCTAAAGAAAAGGTTCGAGAAGCCTATGTTAGGCAATCTGATACGTTTCTTGAAGGATGACAACAGACGGCTTGTGACAAGTAAGGTGATAGAGTTATCTAATGTCGTAAATGATTTGAGAGTTCAGCATATCCACTTGTTAGTGGAAGAGGAACCGCAAGATTTACTTAGCATTTCCCCACGAGACGAGTTTGTTCCGTTAGCTGAGTTTAGAGGCAGTCCTCCAATTCGGATAAAAAGGGGATATATCAGTGGTGATGGAGTCGATCTTAAAAAAGGCACAGCAGGAATTCTGTACAAGTATAAGAAAGATGCCAAGGAGTCCATAGAAAAATCAAGAGAGATCCTCAGAAGCTTATATCCTCAAGACGATAGTTCTAAACGATTCTGCCCGTAAGATTTTTTGGCCCGCAGACGAAAAACGTGGCGAAAGGATACAATTCGTCACTTCGTGCAGTACAGGAACCTAACCGCAAGCCAGAATGTCGAACGACACTGCTGCCGGCGCGAAGACCGATCGAGCATAGTTAAGCAATGGACTTGTTCAGCCGCGCTTGATCCATCCATTCTAGCCACCAGACTACAGACCTCTCGAAACCCCGAGGTTTTTCTTGCTTCCGCTTATCTTGACCAGTTTTTAGTATTCCTATTCCACTTTTTGCCAATCACCAGTCGAGGTCTCAGATAGTTTAAACAATCGACTAAGCAATTGTCCTGTCAGGTAAAAGGTGGTTTCAGCTTCCACCTTCGTTATTTGCTTAAGTTCGTCTTCTTGTGGGTGAGCGCCGTAATTTCCAAAAAAACGAATGCCATGAGCTAGGCTCGCAAAATCTGAAGAAATCACTTCTTGCTGAGCTAATTTGTCTATCTTGTCTCTAAGGCTGCCTTTCTTATCTGCTTCTTTAGACTCGACAGACTCGACTGCGATCTGTAGAGCGCGGCGACACAAAGTTACTACACCCTTATAGGCGTCGACTTGAGAACAGCGCTGGGCTTCATGATAATCTTCTCTTGCCTCTCTGGGCACATTTGGTGGTAGTTGAATAGAATCAAATCCCGCTAATTCCAAAGCAATGAGGTTGTGACCCTCCATTTGTGCTCTATGAACTGCTCTGCAACTCTGACAAGTCAATTTTCCCTTAAAGCTACCGCCGTAGCCATACAGGTTAAGGTTGTTTTGCTGTCCGCATCTAATACAATTGAAGGACGGCATTTTTCTCCCTTACGAAATCCCCAGGAAACCCCTCGACCTCCGCTCTATCTTCGAGGGCTCTTGATGAAGATCGAGCATTAGCTTGTCCACCGCCTTGAGCAGGCAGTGATGGGCGTTGATAATATAAGCCCTCAGGTCCTGCTGGTCTAATAGGTTAAGATCAAGAGCTGACCTGACGCCTACGCTCACAAAAGTTCCCCTTCTCAAGAACCACGAGGAACTCCCTGGTTGCTCCTAGTGTGGCTCTGACAATCCCTGGGCCCATCTTCCTCGTTGCCTCAAGCATGTCCGGCAGGGCTGTTGCTACATACACAATGTCAAATGTCACTTCTAGCCATCACCATGCCTACCTTGGGCCAATGCCCCATGTACGATACCACCTCTTTATCATTTTATCAAAAAAGATAAAGAGCAGTGCTGCAAAGGACATGTACTGAACGATCAGCCAGATTGTAGAAGACCAACTAGATAAATCCCTGTTGTAACCTATCAACTACAATCGAACAGTGCCAAGGCACACGTAAGATTGACAGGTTGCCGCCTATAAGGCTACGCTGTATTGGCCCTGACTGCCAATGCAGATGCTAGAGCCTTTATCTAGGAGGGTGGGTCACCACTCGGACAACGCGGATAAGTTAGGCACAAAACAACCGTTCGCTTGCGCCCAGCCCAGCTTTGGGCAAATAGTCGTGACCCAGGCTCCTAGGCCAAGATGTTAGCACTGCCCTTGCAAGAGTCGCGGCAGGTATAGCAAACGACTTCATAAAAAACAGGAGGTTGCCCATGACATCCAGTTTATCGGAAGTGGAATGTTTCAAGGAGACGCTGAAAAAGTACGGCCTAACCGATTCGGCTGATGTGCTCTTGAAGGCAATCAGAGCATCTTACCTTAGCGCCGGACGTTTAGCCCCGGAAGTGGCATCACGGCAAATAGAGGTCCTCCAGCAGCTAGGGGTGGGCTGGCCGACTCTAAGTGAGCGCGGCAAGGTAATCGGACGAGAGCTTGTTGACATTGACCTTAAGGCTTCAGAGGAGGTCCTGAACGAAATTGTGTCGCGATATCCCCCAGCGATAGTGGGACTCTTCCTAAGAGCCGCATCCCAGGGTGCGGATGTCTATTCTTTGAGAGTGCCGGAAGACGCATACGACTTCGACGGCGTCACCTCCATTTCATCATCGACCGACTTGATTGGTCACCGGAGGATCCTTCCCCACATTACTCACTTGGGAAGCGATCTTGCACAGCAGCAGTTAGCCATCGAGTATAAAGACCGCGCATACAAAGGGGCAAAATGGGTGGCGGTGTTCATCTACCTGACCGCTGATGCAGCAGAAAAGCTCAGAGGGCTTGTCGGGGTCAATATGACTTTCCTAGATGAGGTGGAGGACGCCATCCAGAATTTCAACCTACTGGGTCGATCTCCCGTACCCACCCTAGCAGAGTTCGAGAGGAACGGCGTGTCCAGGGAAATGCTGGAAGGTTCTGTCAAAGAGGCTATCAAAGAGGGGATCGTGACCAAGGTGGTAAACGACGGACCGGCATTCTTGGTGATTGACCGAGACCGGTACAAGGCCGTAGTGTTTCGGCCTCTTCTTGACCAAATTATAGAAATGCTGCTGCGACAGGGCTCCATTCCTGAGAAGAATCCCTGGCCCGTTGTGCCGAAGAAGCAGTTGAGCTCCGCCTCTCCCGATAGCAAAGGAGAGATAATTCTGGGGGTCACTGAGCGCGCAATGGAGCAGGGCCTATTGGGGTGGGTAGATAAGCGTCGAGTGCTGCTAAGTCTAAGCATCGGCCTAGACGAGGAAACTGGAGAGGAAAAATCTCAGACCATAAGCGTTTTTGGCGTTCAGGGCAGTGGTAAGAGCTATACCACTGGCGTCATTCTGGAGATGGGCGTCATGTCGATTCCGAACATTAACCAACTAACAGAGCCCCTTGCTGCTGTTGTATTCCACTACAGCAAGGATGAAGGTTACCCCCCAGAGTATCTGGGACTTCGGTCGCCTAACAGAATACAGAAGGATTTGCACTCACTCAAGGAGGCCATAGGTGCCATGCCCCAAGCAGTGGAGAAAGTCATCTGCTTGGTGCCAACTTCACGGTTAGAGGAGCGCCGCAGAGAACTCCCAGGTATAGATGTGCATCCGTTGTTATTCAATCCTAATGAGCTAAGCACCGATGATTGGCAGCTTCTGATGGGTGTGCCTGGTAGTGACACCTTGTACATGGAGTACGTCAAGGCTATCCTGCAAGACTTGAAGCCCCCAATTGGTGTTGAGAGCATTTGGGACACCGTTGAGCGGTCGGAAATGTCATCTGGCCAGAAGCGGCTGGTGGCCCTCCGCCTCGAGCTGGCCCAACGCTATCTCCATGAAGGGGTATCCTGGAACGACTACGCTCAGCCCGGCCTCCTAACCATACTAGACATCCGAGATAAGATGATCGATGAGCTTGCGGCGATGCGCCTTTGCCTAGTCTCCCTGCGCCGTTTTCAGAATCTTAGACTCCGGGGCCAAAGCATTCCGAAGCTTGTTGTATTAGATGAGGCACACAAATACCTTCACACCGACTTCGCGCAAGAGGTCGAAACCTTGGTACGAGAGATGCGCCATAAAGCAACCGCTCTAGTAATTGCCTCACAAGACCCGCTGTCGATACCTGACAAAGTTATCGGCCTGTCCTCTATCGTCATCTTGCATCGTATGACATCCCCGGACTGGCTCCGGCACATAAAGCGCGGATGCGCTGCCGTCGCCAACTTGAAGCCCTCGGACGTCAGCTCACTTGGGAACGGAGAGGCTTACGTCTGGGCCAAGGAGGCCACGGATCGACGCTTTACAGAGGGGTGTGTGAAGACGCACATCCGCCCTCGGGTAACCCAACATGGGTTTCATTCAATACATTGAGAGGGCACATGACGCCAATACTCGGCGACACCGAATACCCGTTAGGTCGCAACGGAATCCTTGACGCGCCGAATTATAGGTCCGCGGCAGGCATGGCACAAGGCTCCGCCTTTTTGGATCACTACTGCACAATATAGCGGTTTGTTCAATTAGAACCACGAGAATACAAGAGGTTGACCTTCTCACGCAGATGTACAATAATCGGGCATGGACCACTCCGCGCTAGACCAGCTGATAGACCTGCTCGAAAGCGAAGCCGAAGAGATCGAGCCGCTTCGCACCCGTTGGAAGCCGCTCTGGAACTCCATTCGCACAATAGGCGCCGCGTTTAGGGAAACGCGCTATCCTACGCGGGAAGAGAAAGATCAAGCTTGGCATCGCTTTCAGAGCCTCGTTGAGCGGGTAAAGCAAGAGCAGAATTCGGAGAGAACGCAGCGCGAGAACCTGGAAAACACATCTGACCGCTGGAAGGACGAGATCATGGTTCTCGCTTCCGAAGCGACACCACCAAGCAGCTTCGAGGAAAGTGTCTATGCCGTCACTTTTGGGATAGTTGAAACGGCCGTCAAAGGAGCGGTTAACGCGCTTCTCCCAGGACCAGAAATTGACGAAACCAAGGACATGTTATTGCACTGCTCTGGGAAGCTCCGAGAGGGTTGGAACCTTCTGTCAGAGCATAAGGTTGAAATGCTTGGTCGGCACAAGAAGGAAGCATTTGATGCACTTAGCGACGCGCAAGCAAAGCTTGACGCGGCTTGGGAGAGATGGCGTGAAGCAAAAGGCAGAGCTTGGGAGGCATTTCGCGAACAAAAAAGGCAAGGGAGAGAAGCATTTGAAGATCGAGTGCGCGCCAATATTGAAAAACTTCAGGAGCGCCTTGACAAACTAAGTGGTGTCTTACACCACAAGGAATCTCATCTCGATGAGCTGCGCGACAAGCAAGCGTCTGCATGGAGTGACGATTTCAGGGATCGCGTTGGAGGTTGGATTGATGAAGAAGAGAGTGCCATTCAGGATATAGGAGCGAAGATTGACCAGATTGAGGAATGGCTAGAAGAAGAGCGCTCGAAGCTAAGGTAGGAAAGAGCAAGGCGGATTGAGAGCACAATCGTCCATCCTGTTGCATCACACAGAAGCCTGTTCTGTTCAATTGGCAACTTGGGTCCAGAATGTTCATGGCGTGTCCAAAGTCGGGCCCTCTTGGGGGCTTCTTTTTGCACATCCCACTGTATTTCCACAAGCCCTCGTAATATTCGAAGCTGAGGTTGCATTCCATTCGGTTGACTACCTCACTTCATTGGCCTAGAATCCTTCGCTGTTTTTTTCATGCTCCTGGTATAGTGCTACACGATTTGACAATGGCCCAACTCGATGTAGAATATTGGGCAATCTAGCCCATGTTTGACAAGAGGGGTTAAGGGTAGCTTCAAGAAAGGGGCTTTGGGGGCATGTCTGTCACTACAAAGGCCTTTTTGACCTCTTGTTTGGTCTTATGGGAGAGAAAGGGAGGTTATCCCCATGGCCCCCAGCACTTCGCGGGCCCGGTGGCTACCGGAGGTCACTCCCCGCTTCACCTCTGACCCCACCCCCATCTCTACCACGCTTATGGTGCGCAAGGCTTCGAATGCCGCTTCTCCCGATAGCTTGCTGCCGTGAGCCTTCAGCTTCTTCTCCAGGGCACGTTTGAGGAGAAGGGCCAGCGCCGCGACGAATATGTGCCCCTGTACACGCGCAGCGGTGTGATGGTAGATCGGCCGCATCCGGATGACATCCTTCAGACTCCGAAAGGCCCTCTCCACCTCGCTGAGACTCTTGTAGGCTGCTACTGCCTCTACTGCCGTTATGCCCTTTTCCTCTGTTTGGATAAGATACTTCCCCTCATACGCCTTCTCCCGCTCCAGGTTCGCCTGCTCAAAGTAGTGGAATTCCCCTTCCTTCAGCTCCCATCCGTAGTAGCGATGACCGCGGTGCCTTAAGAGTATCCGGCTGGCTGCAGCTCCAATCTTCTCCGGCGACTTGATCTGTCCCTTGCTTACCCTCGCCCTCAGACCCTCAAGCTCTACTCGGGTCCTTTCCATGGCCTTCTCCCGCATCGCCCTCTCATATGCCAGCCGCTCCTCCGACTCCACTACAAAGACACGTACGCCCCTCTCATCACCGGCCACCTCTTGTACCAGAGTCTTCCCTTCCCCGGGACACTCTTGCCATGACCCTGTCGCCTTCTGTATGAGCTCATAAATGCCCTCACGCCTCCTCCGCTTCAGTCCCACCAGATAGCCCTGCTGCCGATCCCGAAGCATGGTCAGATTGTCCGAGGTCACCATCCCCCGGTCCCCGACAAAGACCACGCGCTTGAGCCCAAAGCGCCTCTGTAGATCATCTATGACGCCGGCTACTGTCTTGGAGTCGTTCAAGTTGCCGGGAAAGACATGATGGGCTATAGGCCACCCGTTTATCATGACCACACCCACCTCCACCTGCCGGTTCTTGCCCCTACCATCGCGGCTATACCCATACCGCCCCAGTTCCTGTGGTCCCTCTCCTTCAAAATAGGTGGAGGTGAGATCATAGAATACCAGCTCCACCTCCAGGGCAAACAGGTCACGCAACCTGAAGAAAAGCTCCTGCTCTATCCGCTCCTTGTTCTCCACCAGTTCATTCAGCGTGCGGTACCAGCGCTGTAGCCAGCTCAGGTTCACCTGCACTCTATCGTGCTCTTCCCACGCCGGTAACCACCTTTGGCCATGCCGGTCACAGACATAGTCCGTTTCCAGCCACGAGGCCAGGTGATGTTCACTCCCTGGAGAGCAAAGACGATTGGCTGCCAGTACGAAAGCCCTCTCTGCCAGGGAGTTGTCTCTTTCCCTCTGACCTCCGATGCCGTCCAGGATACCCTCCAGCCCAAACTCTTGCCACAGGTGTCTCATGACCATGACAGGCCCATAGCAGGCCGACTGTGTGGGAATCACCTGGCTCGACTTCACCCAGCTATCCGGGATGTCTCCCTTCTGAAGGAGACGCACCAGACTATCGAGATGGGCACAAAGCAGGTCCCTGCGGCCAAGGTTGACGACTACCTTCTGCTTGTTGACGCCGTTCTCCCGGTACGACTCCACCAGGCGAAGGTATTCGTGCTTCTCGCCCTTCTTGCCACGGGCCTTAACGGATCTGAGAAACATGGCTGTCACTGCTGACTATAGCAGACCACAGCCAGCATGTCAAGCCAATGCTGTCACTACGCGTCAAAAACCGCCAGGCGTCAGATCCAACCCTCCCAAAGCTAAACCTCCCCCAATAACAATGTCAATTTGTCAAACATGGGCTAAGGTGAGCTCCTCGCATCCTAACGAAATGGCGCGGCGCGAGACCCCTGTTTCACGCGAGACGATGGAAATCCCACTATAACCAATAGCGGTGGCTTCCGCTGCAGCCACAATCCTCCGAAGACGCTCATCAAGAAAGCCTGCCAAGGATTCAAATCGTTGTTTGATCAAATGCGTATCCATGTCCTAAATATAGCATAGAATACTATAACTTGCAATGGTTATTTAGTGACAGTCCCTAAGCAAAGCACCGCCAGTAGCTCCTAAGGTTCTCTTTGACTTCCTTTATGACCGTTTTTGTTTCTTTAAGTTTGTAGTCAGTCTTGAGAGAGAACAAGAAAGGTTCCGTAAACTCGAGGTCGAGTTTGGCCAGCCCTGAGACCAAGGAAAGCCACCCGTAAGGCAGGACTGTTTGGTTGTATCCGCTTCCAAGGAGATCGACTGCCTTTCCATCACATACTCTTTCGGCGACTTCTCTCACTTTTCTGCCGATCATTTCGAAGCCCTTGAGAGTAAGCCCCAAGTCAGTCAGCTCATCGGCGAAGTGGGGGTCAGAGCCCCCGTTTCTGATGATTATCTGGGGGGCAAATTCCTCTGCCAGAGGAGTGAATATTTCATCCAATACGCATTCGTAGGCATCATCGGAGGCTCCTGGAGGTAGAGGCACATTTACAGTGAAACCCTTGCCTTCTCCCTCCCCGATTTCATGGGCAAAGCCGGTTCCTGGATAAAGGGTTCGGGGGTCCTGGTGAATATCGATGAACAACACCATCGGATCTTGGTAGAAAATCTGGCAGGTTCCGTCTCCAGCGTGAGCATCGGTGTCAAGAATCAGAATCCTCTCCAGACCGTGGTTCTCAATTAGATTCTTAACGCATACAGCCACATCGTTGTAGATGCAAAACCCTGCCCCGTAGTTACTTTTGGCGTGGTGTAGGCCGCCGCCAACGCCAACGGCATTGGTGAAACTGCCCTTCCAAACGAGTTCTGTTGCTGTTAGAGAGGCTCCGACGATTAACCTGGCAGCTTTCTCCATTTCTGGCTGGAGGGGAGTGTCCGGGCTGAGAAACCTGTAGCTGGGTAACCAAATCCCCTTGGAGTCACCTTGCAGGAAGTCGATGTAGTTTCTATCGTGAACAAGGAGTAATTCTTTGTCTGTTGCATACCTCGGCTCGACAACTTCAAAGTTGTTGACCTTCTCCGTCAGCAAGTTCATGAAGTTGGCATACCTATCACTCCTGAAAGGGTGCCCAGGGCCGAAATCATAACCTTTTATCTGCTCACTATATGCTATAGCTAGCGTCATCTGGCTCCATAATCACCGATAACAGATGGCGTACTGGTTACTTGCTTGTGCCAGGGGCTCTGCCATCTATTTGATTTTGACCCGAATCAAGATGTCTCCAGGGTGGTTGTCTGTTATGTTGCATGCATTGCTCATTTTCAGGACACTGCCTGTTTTCACCCCAGGGGGGATTCCTACCTCCATTCTCTTGCCTTTCCGGGTCAACAGCTTCCTTACTCCCTGGGCAGCTTCATCGGCAGAGATTGCCAATTCATAGCGAATATCTTGCCTCCGTGTTCTTTTGGTATGATCGGTGGTCTCGTCTGCATTAGTCCTGCCCCGTGGCCAAGTCTCAAACCTGATGCCGCCACTTGGCCCGCCATAGGTTCTGAAGGAGAATGAGCCTCCTTTACCTTTAAGGATGTCACCGAATATTTCGTCAAGGAACTCGTGGCCCAGACCGGCTCCGTTGAATTCCCGCATCAAATCTTCAAAGGTAGTTCTGGTAGCAGTGCTGCCGAAGATATCACCAACATTGCCGGTTATTCCAAATTGATTGTACTGTCTCCTTTTCTCTTTATCCCCCAGGACTCCATAGGCCTCGTTTATTTCCTTGAACTTCTCATTGGCCCATTTCTCGTTTCCAAGATTGCGATCTGGATGGTATTTCATGGCCAGGTTTCTATAAGCTTTCTTCATATCCTGGTCGCTGGCATCCCCAGGAACACCTAGAATCTGATAGTAGTCCTTAACCATTATTGTATTGAAGATTGGTTCTGTGTTATTTTGCCCAGTCAGGGTTATGAGCGATTCGAACGCAGGTCAGTGATTCAAACGCTCGATCATAGAGTATAGCACACCGTAATAAGCTTTCTTGTATACAATTTGTCATTTGATATTAAGCTGGTAGAGAGAGCATGCAGATTGCCATATTAGTGATTTATGCCTGGTTGATGATTGAGGATGAATCTTGATGAAAAGTTCAGGGCCCGAGTTGATTTCTCATCAACCTGGGCCCATTTGAACATGAACAGGGCTATCAGGATTGGCCAGACTTACACCTATACTACAAACATGCTGCCACTGGCGTAGTATTCTCGGTGCAGAAATCCTCTTGTTCTCTCTAGCCGAGGTTCATCACGCGGCCACTGGCTGCGGCCACTACTTCTTTATGTTGATTGGTGAACGTGGACTTCATGGAAAAGAGCAGCATTTTCCTCTTGTCGTTCGACTTGTCCTCGACGCCGGTGAACTCATTCACAATGGTGATGGTGTCGCCCGCTTTTATCGGCTTGAGGAACTCCCACTCCCCCCCGGCATCAACGATGCCGGGGTACGGAAACGGAGGCATCTGCGCGCCCTCTCCCATTAGCATTGCGGCAGCCAACATTCCTGGCGGCAGGCGACCGTGCCACTTTGGATCAGGGTCACCAATGGCTTCACAGTACCGCTTGATCATCGTCTTGTCGATCTCGAAAACGGTGGGCTTACCCTTGTTTCCGACAAACTTCTTCATTTCATCCATGTTCAACATATCCCGTTCTCCTTTCGTGGACTTCTGCGATAGAGACAGCCCAGATGATTATTCTATAACTGCTACCATGCCTTGCTCAGGATGCAGGCAGCATTGTTGCCGGCGTAGCCGTATGTCTGAGCAAGACCGTTGACCAACTTGGTCTTCTTTACCTGGCCGGCGCCCGCTTCGCCGCGCATCTGGCGGACGAGTTGGCAGACCTGGGAAAGGCCCTGGGCTACCACGGCCTCGCCCTGGGCGGCCACGCCGCCACCGGAACAGACCGGGAGTTCGCCCGTGATCGGGTGTACCTTACCGGACATGAGCATCTTGTCGGCTTCGCCGGCTTTGAGACCGAGGATGCACTCCAGATAGACCAGGTAGTGCCATGACGAGTTGTCCGGGAGCTCGATGATGTCGATGTCCCCAGGCTGGAAACCTGAATTCTTGTAGAGAACCTTTATAGCATTGCGGGACTCGGACAGGTCGGGCACGCCCGGTCGCGGGTAGGAAGAGCAGAAGGTCAGCCGTATGGTCGGGTCGCCGAAGGTCGGGGTGCCGACCGTGATGGCTTTGACCAGAAGCGGCTTCTTGGTGTACTTCTTGGCTTTGTCCAAAGTGGTGACGATAACGGCGCCTGCACCGTCGGAAGTGGCACAGATTTCGAAGAGGCGGAGTGGCTCGGCCACGTACTTGGAGGCCTTGATCTCGTCCATGGTGAAGACCTTCTGGTAGCGGGCATACGGGTTGTTCACAGAGCCCTGGGATGTGAGGTGCTTGGCATAGGCCAGCGTTTCGTCGGTGGTGCCGACGTCGTGCATACGGCGCTTGAGTTCCATGGCCCAGTAGGCCGGGTTAGTCTCGCCGGTCATGCAGAAACGGACGTAGTCGGTATCATTGAAGCCACCCTTGTCAAATTTGGTGGGAGCAGCCTCGCGGAGCTGGGGCCGGAAGAACCCGCCAGCGGACTTGTCGGCGGCGATGGCGATGGCAGTATCAGCGTATCCAGAGGCGACCGCCAGTACCGCTTCACGCAGGATAGCCTGTCCGGAGGCGCAGGCATTAACGCAGTTGACCATTGGGATGCCGGTCTCGCCCATCATGCGGGCGATGGAGGTGCCCATGAGCAGGGAGGGTACGCCACCGCGATCAGCGATCCACATGTAAGCGCCGAAGGCCGCGCTCTCGATTTCGCGCCAAGTCATATTGGCGTCCTTCAGGGCCGCGCCGATGGTCTCCACTCCCATTTCCTGCATAGATTTCTCGGGGAACTGTCCCCATGGATGCTGGCCGATGCCCACGATTGCAACTTCACGCATTGGTTTCATCGTCATAATCTCCTATTTCCCCACCGGCTTCCACATCCAGGTGATGTACTCGTTCTCGGCATCCTCGTAGAGCTTGCCGATCGTCATCTCCACCGTCTGCCCGATCTTGAGGCCTTCGATGGTAGTGGTCATGCCCAGTACGCGCATGCCCTCTGGGACGTCAACCATGGCCACGCCGTAGGGCTTGAACGGGTCCATCTTGAAGGGCTGGGCCGGCTGTGCCGTGTGAATAGTATAGGTGTACATTGTGCCTTTGTTGCTCAGAGGCACGACCTCCATGTTGGCCTTGTCCTTGGCGCAGTCAGGATTTCCGCAGAATGGGACTGTCGGGAAGAAGTACGCACCGCACTTCTTGCACTTGCTCGCCAG
>JAPLHP010000031.1 GCA_026389585.1 Chloroflexota bacterium
GGGTTTTCTGGGCGCGAACCCAAGCTTCGAGAATCCGCTGCTGCTCCGGGGTCAACGCGATGGGGTCAGTTGTTTTCCACATGCAGACAGTATAAACCAAACCCCCATCATTGTCAAGTTATTAGCGATACACTAGACTAGTGGGTGTTGGCGGTTCTTTATTCAGTTTGTGTACTACCGTTTCCATTTCCCTGTTTCTCCTCAGTATGTATTTGTCCATCTCTGTAGCCTCCCTGTGAGGATAGCTACAGTGTAGACCATACGGTCAATTGCAGAATTTACTCATTTTGGTTCCAAGGATTCTCCGCAGCGTGGGCAGAACTTCTGCCGCCGAGGTGGTTCGTTCTTCTTACTGTTCAGCACTTTGTCTACGAACAAGCCTCCAGCGATGAAACCAGCCACAAGACCCCCGATATACCAAAACCAATTTATTTCCATTTTCGCCTCCCTCTCGTCTGATTTTTCAGTATAAGTCTGGCCTGAATACGACTGAAGATTGACCACTTCGCAACTGCATTTCCACCTTTAGCCCTGTCTTCATGGGTTCGCCTTGTCATACCCTTGCTGTTCCAATCAACTCTATCAACCTCTTATCCTTGATAGTCACCATCATGGTGGATAGTTGAGACCGCTTCCCAGGTAGGAAATTGGGGGGGAAAATAACTTCATGTTGTGACTCCATAGCTTCGTATCCCCCTAGTATCGGTGAAACCCACATTCGGGCAGGTTGAAACGCGTACACCAAGCCACTATCGAAGTTGAATCTGACCGTGATTTGATCTTCTGTAGTATTCTGCCTCTTTATCAGATCGATGTATTCCACAACAAGATGCAGCCAATCTTGCTCATGCCCAACCTGTTGCTTCTTGTATTCTTCCAGAGGAATGAGTTCAGATATGCGGGCATCCCGCTCTCTTGTATCTTTGCTCCATTTCACATAGGGGAAAAGAAAACAAAGAGTAAAGAACAGGATAAATGTACTCATCCCCAACAGTACACTGGAAACTGCAATCTGCCATGTCTCTTTGCTCTGTAGGAGACCGTAAAGTAGACCGAACAATGAAAGTGCTGCAATTGGGAAAGAGAATTTCAGGCAATTGGTGAGTGTGAAGCCGTGTTTCTTACTCCACATCCTCACCACCTCGCCCCAGAACTCTCGCCATTCTTTGAACTCTGGCATTTTGTTTTCCTCCTACCACTTGGGCAGGAGGATAATCTATAACTACACCATCTTGCAAGAGAACCGAAGGATGGGGTGTTTGGACATCTGCACAGATAACCGCTAGAATCTTCTACAGATGGCTGTACAAGGAATCGTGGGGCAATATACAGAACTCATGATACAATCCAGTGATTTACGCTGCAATTAGATGCTCTTCGAAATCTCAACGCTTGACATAAATATATACCTTGGCGAAGATTTTGCGGTACGACAAGCTAGCCAGGTGCTGAGCAGATGACAAAACCAGCACCTTATGCCAGCGGAACGAGCAACCCACCGCTGGAGTATATCTTCCACCCACGATCGATCGCACTGGTTGGCGCGTCCACTGACCCCCTGAAATGGTTTATCAATGAGTTCTATATTGAGCCGCTGATCCGGATGGGGTACCAGGGCAAAATCTACGCGGTAAACCCCAGAGGGGGTGAGATATTAGGGCTCCCTGTCTACGCTCACTTAAGGGATATTCCTGAGCCAGTGGATCACGTTATATCCTGCATCCCCGCCCGGGAAACAATCCAACTTCTTGATGAGTGCCGTGAGGTAGGTACCAGGATACTACAGCTTTACACTGCTGGATTTGCTGAGACTGGCGAGCCGGAAGGCGTTGAGTTGCAGAGAAAGCTTTTGGAGGCTGCCCGTCGCAACCATGTACGCATCCTCGGTCCCAACTGTATGGGCATCTATTGCCCAACATCGAGAATGAGTTTTTGTATTAACTATCCTTATGAGGCCGGACCGGTTGGGCTCATCTCGCAAAGCGGCAGCAATGCCACATATATTATCCGCAGTGCTGTGGTACGAGGTCTTGGCTTCAGTAAGGCCATTAGCCATGGTAATGCTTGCGACATCAATGAGTGCGACCTCCTGGACTATCTGACAGATGATCCTGAAACCAAGGTTATCGCTGCCTATATCGAGGGTACTTCTGATGGAGAGCGTCTGCGTAAGGTGCTTGCCAGGGCTGCCTCCACCAAGCCGGTGGTTATATACAAGGGAGGATACACTGACGGCGGTGCCAGGGCTGCTGCTTCTCACACCGGTGCTTTGGCTGGATCAGATGCTGCCTGGGAGGGATTGCTGAGGCAGGTCGGTGCCATAAAGGTATGTAGCGTTGATGAGATGGTAGATATGCTGGTGGTACTCCTACGCATGGCGCCACCTGGGGGATTGAATGTCTGTGCTGTGGGCAATGGTGGGGGTGCCAGTCTGCTGGCCACTGATGAACTGGAGCGGGCTGGTTTCAGGCTGCCACCTATACCGCCGAAGATAAGGGATAGAATGAAAGAGCTTATGCCCCTGGCAGGCAGTATGCTCCGTAACCCTATAGACGCCAGTCCTCTGATGGGTATTGAGCAGGGACGGCTGATTAACTCAGCCGGTATGTCAGGGTGGGAAGAGGCCCTTCCGAAGATGCAATTCCGACGGGGAGACAAGGGGATGGGTGATTTTATAAGTGCTTTAGAGGATTGGCCGGAACTAGATTCCTTGATACTTCACTGCTCTATCGACTCGATGCCCGGCATCGTCCGTGATTGGGCAATAACCACTGGGGTAGGGCCATTGATCGTGGCTGCGAAGACCTGCCGCCTGCCGGTAGCCACAGTAATCCACTTTATAGCAAATGAGGACGCATGGGTGGCATCCCTCAAAACGCAGAGACTCTGCATTGAAGCCGGGTTCCCTGTTTTTCTATCAATGAGAGGGGCTGCCAGAGCTATTCGGAGGCTGATGGATTTTGAGAGGGCTCACCCTGGAATGCTGGCCCAGCTACAGGGAAAGGTGAAATAACCGTATTCGTCTTCAGGATGCGCCACTGCGGTGTTGGATAGACTAACAGCAAAAGGGCAGTGGCGTATTCAGGAATAGACCTGTTCCATATCGAAACGATAGGTCTCGATCACAGGGTTGGCGAGAAGCTTATGGCACATTTCCTCTAATTGAGCTTTAGCCTTAATCAGACTCTTTTCCTCTAACATTATCTCCATATACTTCCCTGCCCGTACGCTGCTCACTTTTGGGAAGCCCAGATCGTGGAGAGCTCCCTTAATGGTAAGCCCCTGCGGATCGTTGACTGTGGGTTTGAGCGTAATGTAAACCTTAGCTAAGTACATTGTCTTTAATGATCCCTGATAGTGTGTTGCCTGTCAATTTTAGATAGGCTTCCTGGTATCTCTCTGAAGTCTTCCTGATGAGATCAGCGGGGAGCATCGGTGCAGGTGGTTCCCGGTTCCAACCCGAGGCTGTTAACCAGTCTCGAACCATCTGTTTGTCAAAGCTTGGCTGAGGTTTGCCAGGTTCATAGCTGCTGGCATCCCAAAAACGGCTGGAGTCTGGTGTGAGGAGTTCATCAATCAAGATAACCTGGTTGTCAACAAGCCCGAACTCCATCTTGGTATCAGCAATAATTACGTTTCTGGTTCTGGCATATTCGTCAGCAAAGCTGTAGACAACCAGGCTTTTTTCTTTAAGTTCTTCAGCCAGGGCTTCTCCGAGCAGTTTGACCAAGTCTTTCATTGAGAGAGGCTGATCGTGTCCAGCGTCAGCCTTGGTGGTGGGGGTGAATATTGGTTGCGGCAGCTGCTGTGATTCCTTCATACCTGAACGCGCAGTACTGCCATGAATAGTACCATGCTGGACATATTCTGCCCAGGCTGAGCCCGATAGGTACCCCCTAACAACGCACTCGACAGGAATTCGTTTTGCCCTTTTGACGATCATGGAACGATTGACTAAGAATGAAGGATAAGTGTATCCACTGATATTGTTGACGTTAAGCTGACTGATATCCTTGATCACTTCGATTAAGTGATTGGGCACAAGGTGAGCGGTCCTCTTGAACCAGAAAGCCGAGAGGAGATTGAGCACAATCCCTTTCTCAGGTATGCCACAGGGTAGAACCACATCGAAGGCAGAAATACGGTCGCTGGCTACAATCAGGAGTCTATCGCCCAGCTCGTAGTTGTCCCGCACTTTGCCCCGGTGAAGGAGAGGAAGGGATAAGTTGGTCTCAAGCACAACAGCCATGTGGCGTCAGTTCTATGATTCGTCTTCTTCGGGCAGGTCTTACTGCTGCAAGTTTAACACAGCACGCTTTTCTGTGGCAACCGCAACATCCTCGCCTTGACTTGGGTTGGGAAGTCAGGTATGATAGGGCACTATTGGAGCACGATTGTAATGCCGAAGCGGACTTATCAGCCTAAGAAGATTCACCGGAAGAGAGTGCACGGGTTCAGGCTCCGGATGCGGACTCGTGGTGGGCGCGATGTTTTGAAATCCCGGAGATTCAAAGGGCGCTATAAATTAACAGTTTAGGGTTATTAGGAAGTACCCCTTGTGCCCGCACTAGCGATGAGAAGGGAACAGCGCCTTACCCTGAATGGTCAATATATTGCAGTCTACAGCCGTGGCAAGTCTTGGGCCAATAAACTACTGGTAATGAGGGCTATTCCTAATGAGTTGGAACATAGCAGGTTTGGGTTTTCCGTCAGCAAGCGAGTGGGCAAAGCAGTAGTACGGAACCGGGTAAAGAGATTGCTGCGAGAGAGTGTGCGATTGAGTTCCTGGAAGCCCGGGTGGGATGTGGTATTCATTCCCCGCAGTGCTGCTGCCACGGCCGAGTACAATGAGATCAGGAAAGCTCTGGATGAGTTAGCCCGTCGAGCAAGGTTGAGGGATTAAGTAATGAGAAGGATTTCTTTAGGCCTGATTCGGTTCTATCAATCGACCTGGTCGAGATTTGTCCCTTCTGTCTGCCGTTTTGAACCTTCTTGCTCTCACTACACCTATGAAGCGATCTCAAGATATGGTTTGCCCAGGGGTATATGCATGGGCATGAGAAGAATTCTCCGCTGTAATCCGTTCAGTGCCGGGGGTTTTGACCCCGTACCTTGATGTATGACTCGCGTTACTTGTTTGGAAGCTATAGATTAATGATCTCCGATATCAAGAAGTTCAAACCGATTAAGGCAATCTCCATTATTCTGCTTCTGTTGTGCATTCTTCTCGTAACAGGATGTACCAGCGCCCCAAGCAGAGGATGGTCCGGGCCCCTGGTCAAGGAAGGTGTCCTCTACGTTGGCACTATTGAGGGCAAGGTTATTGCTCTGGATCTCACGTCCATATCCGACGGTACCCCCGATCTTAAGTGGGATAAGGACGTGGGGGCAGCAACGGGAGGGGGAGGGTTTAGTTGTTCAACCCGGGTTTCCAAGCCGATGGGGGTGTATGGAACACCTGTGCTGTATGAGGGCAGACTCTACGTTGGGGCATACAATGGAGATATCCTCTATTTCAACATCAGTGATGGGAGCAGGAGCGACCCTTTCTCGACCGATGGTGCTATTGTTGGGGACCCGGTGGTGGATGGTGACAGCGTCTTTGTGGCTAGTTCGGACGGGAAGTTATATGCGTTCGATCTTGATCTGCATCTGAAACCGGGCTGGCCGTTTAAGACTGGAGATAAGATCTGGTCAACGCCGGTGGTTAGGAATGGTATAGTCTACATCAGCTCTGCTGACCACAAGCTCTATGCCGTGGATACAGCGAGTGGCAAAGAGATATGGCACTTTGAGGCAGAAGCAGCCATCCTGTCTACCCCTCTGGTGGTTGATGGAACGATGATCTATATAGGGGCCTGTGACCGCAAGTTCTATGCCCTTGACGCAGCGACGGAAGAAGAGCGGCTCAATGCTGTCTCCAGGCAGGAAGGGAGCCCGGTTCCAGTGAGGGAGGCGAAGAGTGTTTTTGATGGGGCGGGAAACTGGTTCTGGACGCAGGCTCTACCCTACAACGGTGAAATATGGGTGGGATGCCTCGACCACAGCGTTTATGCCCTTGACGCCGTGACTCTGGAGGAAAGGGCGAGAGTAACAACCCAGGGAATGGTGTATGCGCCTCCGGTTCTCTTGGGGGACCGTATCATTGTGGGCTCACAGGATGGCAGAGTATATGCCATTGACCCTGAAACCAGGGATTGGACAGCGTACACCATTGAAGGTGACACCGACTCCTCTACACCAGATGTGTATGTATCTCAGGATACGGAGCTACTCAAGGAGGCCAAGAAGCCGCTCGCACCTATTTTTGCGCCTCTCTATGCTGGCTCTGACAATGATACAGTCTATTTCCATGCTCAGGACGGCACCCACACGCTTTATGCTCTTGCCTTGTCTACTGAAGAGGTTGTTTGGAGTTTCCGGACGGACAAGATCAGTGAGTGAGGCATAGCCTTGGGCATATGGAACCTCATTGTTCTCCACCCCATACTGAACTTCCTGGTAGTTCTGTCTAACGTTCTCTTCCACAACTTTGGCCTCGCCATCATAGCCCTCACCATTATCGTGCGGTTGGTAATACTACCTCTCACCGTGTATCAGCTCCGCAGCTCCAAAAAGATGTCCGAGGGCATGAACGAAATAAAGCCGAAGTTGGAGCAGATAAAGAAGAAGTATGCCAAGAACCCGCAGAAGCTGCAGCAGGAGACGATGAAGCTCTACAAGGAAGCAGGGATCAGCCCTTTGGGTTGTCTTTCCTCTCCCATGTTGATTTCGCTGATCATCCAGATGCCTATCTACATTGGTCTCTACCGGGCCGTTGTC
>JAPLHP010000032.1 GCA_026389585.1 Chloroflexota bacterium
CTCCTTCCGTGCTCTAATATCCATTGGCTAGCTTTCATCTCCTTCACCACTTAAGCTAGCCCAATTCTCCCCCATTTCGGTTACCTTTTACATGAGTCAACCACCATCCCTTCGGTTACATTTTAGATGAGGCAATTCGCCCGCTTGCATATTTGCAGCACCCTGATATAATCAACGCATAAACCCAACGTATGGATATTGACCGAGACGAGAGATGGTCAGTGTGCCTAAGAGTGCCTAAGACAAAACGAACCAGGGCTGCTCAAATTTGGATGGCAGCAATCAACCGCTCTGTGAGCAAGACAAGATCCCGGAGAAGGCTCTGCTTGGTTTCATTACTAGCGTTTCTTATAGCGCTCCCTGCCGTGCTGGCCCTGCTGACAGTCTCCGCCAGTACCGCTGCCGCCGACACGCCGATATCTCTGCATCTCTCCGGATGGGGTTGGTGTCTTGCTTACAAGGACGTTGGCAACGTGACATTGAACCTGCAGGGAAACATGATACCGCGAGATAATGCCACCGAGATTGCCGACCTTTGGCTCACAGGGACGTTGTCATTTGACCTACCCAACAGGACTGATACCTTTGATCTTGAGCTGCGTGGGACGAAGGTGAGATCGCTTTTCTTTCTGAAACAAGTCACCGGCGGGGTTCAGCCAGTGATTGCAGAGTTTGAGGGGTCCTGGGTGACGGACAACGCTTCACTCAACGACTACGTAGCCTGCGAAGGACGTTTGGCAATACCGGCACCAAACCATGTAGCAAAACCTTATGTGTTCGTGTTGAGGACGCGTGATGTCGATGTCCCCTCAAGAGAAACGGGCAACTATGTCTCGAACATAGAATACATCATACAAAGGACAACCCTATGCTTTGACATAGTGTCTGACAGGCTGGCAGACGGGGGCGCACAGATTAAGGACCTGATTGGCTCAGTGCTCACACGCGCGGCAGTCATTGTAAGGGAAGCGAGAAAAATGGGGACACCGTATCTTACATGAGTATCATTGTTAAACATCAGATGGCCTCAATACTCTTCAGATTGCAGGTAGAGTGAAATGATCGCAATCATAGTAATAATCGTCATCGTAGTTTTGCTTCCCATTATCCTCTTCTTTTCTCTGGTGGGCTTAACCCTGGCCATCTGGTGCGGGCGGCGGATAGGGCCCTACTTTGTCAACCTCGGAAGATGGTTATCCAATTGGCACAATTGCCTCCCTTGTAGCTGCATGGGCTGCATGACCTTCATATTGATCCTGGTTGCTACCGCCTTTATTCTGCCCAGCAGTCTGCGCCTGCCACTCGTGCTGCTGGTTATATTTGCCGTTCTTATCGCCCTGTTGTTCACAACACCTGTCTGGATTGCCAGAGTATTCAGCTGGGCTTGGCCTCGATTTCGACAATGGTTCTGGCGCTTTCCTCCCCAGTTCTGGGATCTGGTGTGGAAAAGAATACCTGCAATGGTCGAGAAAAGGATGCCCGGCGGTCCTCAGACAGGTCAAGGGAAGTCAACCAGGAAACCGGTTGCAGGCCCCGAATCCACAACAGCCGAGGCAACAACAGAGCCTCAAACTCAGGCGATGCCTCCTGAGAGACATTCCTGGCTGGATATGGCCTGGCTTTGGAGCTTGCTCTGGGGAAAACCCCAAAAGCCAGTGAGAAAAAAACCAACTGCTGCCTCACCAGCTTCGGCCGCGGGAGCGGCACAACCTAAACCGCTGGCCAGCGTTCAGCCCTCTGGCAAGCGTTCCCGGTTCAGTGTTTCCTCTCTCTGGAGTATGCTCTGGGGCAAACCTCAGCAGCCCGTGAAAAAGAAACCAAAGGCTGGGGCCGTGCTTTCCGAAACGCAGTCGCAGGTGGTTGTATCAATACCGGAGAAGACCAAGGCCGGAGTAGCTGCAAAGCCGCGCACTGGCCTTCGACCGCTCACCTGGCGCCTGGGGGTTTTCGTGTCACCGATGAGGAGGCGAATGCAACGGATGTGGGGCAAGCCAGCACCTCCTGGAAAGAACACGATGAAAGCACAGAGCAAGACTAATGCTACTGCCACACCACTGGCAAGCCAGTCAACGCCTGCTGTGGATGTGCCTGGCATAAAAACTCAGCAGGCAAAGGCAGAACCATCAAAAGCCAGGGGTGGGCCTACGGCTGCGGTCAACTTCGTCAGGAAGCGCTTCTGGCTGGCTATCTTCTGGGTGGTTGAAAAGGTGCGGACCGGCGTTGGCTTCATACTCCGCCTGCTGCACCTGAACGGAAGGAAGAAATGAGGAGCCACAGGGTGATTCGCAAGGCTATGATTACTCCCGAACCAGGCACGGTTCAGACTTCTGCAAGCCAGCAAGGCATCGGCCTTGTCGAGCCCGCATGCGACAGGGAATACCGACAGGCAATGCCTGCTGAAGAACAGGAACGCCTGACCGTCGCCTCTATCTACCAACCGGTTCAGTCACGGATGGCCAGCGTCGAGGAAAGGCTGAATCTGGTGATCGCTGATGCCCCTCCCGGGATGACAGAGCAAATGCAACATGCTTTGAAAGGCGGCGGCAAGCGGATCCGCCCTGCTTTGACCATGCTGGCAGGCAGCTTTTACCACGGTGATTCTGAATCCCTCGTCTCTATGGCGGCAGCAGTGGAACTATTGCACACGGCCACACTGGTACATGACGATACCATCGACAACTCCTTGCTCCGCCGCAGCAGGCTGACTCTCAACCGTCTTTGGGGAAATCACGATGCAGTCCTTTTGGGAGATTACCTTTGTGCCGCAGCGGCCTACATGACAGCAGAAACAGGAAACATCAGGGTGATGGGGCTTTTTGCTCAGGCCCTGGCAGCTATCTGCAGTGGTGCCGTCACAGAACACGTTGCCAGATCACACAGGAGCAGGGATGAGTACTTCCAAACCACAGGCTGGAAGACAGCCTCCCTTTTCTCCGTAGCCACCGAGTCAGGGGCAGTGCTGAGCAGGGCGCCAAACAAGGTGGTGAAATCGCTCAAGGACTATGGCTACAACCTGGGAATGGCTTTTCAGATTGTAGATGATATCCAGGACGTTACGAGCGATCTGTCGCGAGGCATAGTCACCCTGCCAGCAATACTGCTGCTGGGAAATCCTGAGAATCACTGGATCTCGGAGATGCTGGGGCAGAATAGAGAGGCGGGTCTGAGGCTGATCACTGACATGGTGCACGAATCATCTGTTGTTGAAGAGTGTTCTCAGATTGCAGAGGGCTTTGGACAGCAAGCTTGCTCTGCCCTGGATCTGCTGCCTCATAATGCGGCCTATGAGTGTCTGGTGAACCTGACACAGTATTTGACGGAGAGGAAGGCTTAATTTGTTAGTAAGCCTCAGAGATTCAAATCATAAATCCTGAATCCTAATTTCGAAATCCCAAACAAATTCAGAATTCAAAATTCAAGTTCTAGGCAATTCCTCAAAACTCTCCTTCTGACTCCCATGCCCCCCACCCAACTGTCCTGGATTCCCGCGTGCGCGGGAATGACGGCGGCAGATAAGGACTGTCTGGTTGTGATTGCTAACCCGGGCGACTCGCGAGTCGCCCCTACACCACCTCCTGCCTCTGAAGGGCAGGGGTTGCTTGCGTGGAGATGCTTTGATAAACCAGCGCCGGTTGAACAAGTCAGCGTAACAATCGAGATTCTTCGCTGCGCTCAGAATGACACAGCGGGCAATATGTCAGTATGACACCTATGAAAGCCTGTGGCCCTCACAGTAGGCAATATCAGAATGACAATGGTCACCCAGCATGAACGAGTACTATATCTATATCATGACCAACAAGGCAGGCACGCTTTATACTGGCGTGACCAATAACATCCAGAGGCGTGTGTTCGAACACAGGAACAAACTGGTGAAAGGTTTTTCCAGGAAGTACAACATCACGCAGCTTGTTTACTACGAGGTGACTACCGATATTAGCGCCGCAATTGCCCGGGAGAAGCAGATTAAGGGGTGGCTAAGGGTGAAAAAGATCGCCTTGATCAAGTCCACTAATCCGAACTGGAGAGATGTGAGTGAAGAATGGTCTGCAAATGGAGATTCTTCGCTGTGCTCAGAATGACACGATCGTAGCTCATAGCTGATGGCTCGTGGCAGAGATTCTTCGCTTCGCTCAGATTGACACCTATAAAAGCCTGTTGCCCCACAGTGGGCAATATGTCAGAATGATATTTATGCGGTTTGTCACCCTGAGCGAAAGCGAAGGGTCTCCTCCCACAAAGCGAATGACGCCTATTCCTGCAACTGAGCACTAGTTTTAAGCAGAACGAAAGTCGAGGTGAAGCCATGGGAAGAAAAGACTTCGGACGGAAAGAACACAAGAAGACCAAGAAGGATGCCAAGAAGCTCGCTGTGGCTGAGATTCTGCCTACACCCGTTACAGTTGAACTGATCAAGACAAAGGGCAAGAAGGAGTCCCCTCCAGAGGAGGAATGAGGCCGGGGGGCAACTTACCATCAATTATACCCTGGCATCCCTTCATGCCATGGTTTACGGCCATGTGCAGGGAGTCTTCTTCCGGGCCTTTGTGCAAGAGCACGCCAATTCTTTGGGGCTGACCGGCTATGTCCGCAATGTACTCCAGTCGAGTGCGGTGGAGGTGGAGGCAGAGGGAGAGCGATCGGGACTGGAGAAGTTGCTGGAGCTTCTGCACCAAGGCCCTCAAGGAGCAGTAGTAGACAGGGTGGAGTTGACATGGGGAGAATACGGCGGGGGGTTCTCAGGTTTCAGCATAAGGCATTAGAACTCTTTCCCCCGGCAAAGGACAGTCAACTTGCATGTACGGGAGGCCGTTGTGGCCTCACTACAGGCGGTTCGCGAACCGCCCCTACAGGCTTCTGACGCGTCTGTCTCCGGGACAGACAGGGGTCACAGGAGAAGGCCCAGGAGGACGCCCACACCTACCAGCAAAGGAGTCAATAGAGTGAGCAATATGTTGCTCCCCATAAAGGGCAGCAGGCCACCGATATTATCATAGTTCTTGAGAACGCCCCGGCCCGTCTTCACAGCCAGCGGCAAGGTCATCAACCCTATCAGGGCCGTCACTGGCAGCAACTCGAAGGCCACCGCGAAGATCAAACTGAGATGAGCAGCTGTCATCAGCCCCACATATATCCGGGCACTGCTTCTTCGGCCGAGGGCTATGGGGAAATGGCGTCGTGAGGCCACCTGGTCGGCCTCGATATCAGGAAACTGGTTGAGCAAAAGCAGATTGGACACCAGAAACCCCGGCACCAGTGATGCCACCCCGGCTGCCAGGGTGTATTCCCCCGTCTGAGTGAATTGTGTGCCCAGAACCATCAGCGGGCCAAATCCCAGACCAGGGGCAATAGCGCATAGCAACGGGGTTTTGGTGATATGAGTAGTATAGAAATATACGACCAGTATACCCAGTATGCCCAGGGGTAGAATCTTCACACCATATTCAACAGTGAAATAGATTCCAATGCCAGCTACTCCCAGAAGGCAAGCCAAGCCAAAGAAGTAAACGTGCTGAGGCTTAAGAAGACCTGCCGGGAGTACGCCGCTGCCACCGCTGAATGGTGTTCTCTTTGTTGCCAGGTCCACTCCACTCCGGTAGTCAAAGTAGTCATTGAGCACGTTGACACTTATATGTGCCAGCAAAGCACCCACCAGTGCCAGTACAAGATGGAGACCATTTACCCGGGAATGCCCAGAGGAGCGTTCATAGACGGCCACAGACAATCCCACCAGAAAGCAGACCGGCGTCAGCAATAGGAATTGAGGCCGCGTTTCAAGAAACCAGGTCTTCACATTCCGCCTGTAAGCTGCTTCCATACGATATTACCCCCATCAAAAGAAAGGATAAACAAAACGCGGGCATATCCCATGTCGATGGCAACATGCCGTCAGGGCACATCAGAGCACAAAGGAAAGAACAACAAGAACGATAACCATTAGCCCGGCTATTACTCCAATCGTCTTCAAGTCCCTAACTAGGTATGGCTGCTGAGGGACAGACTGCTGGACAGGTGCAGAGGGTCGAATTAGAGGTGCAGCAATAACGCTCTTACCAGGTGGGGCCTGACCAGACGGTTGAGTGGTCTGTGGGACATAGCGTCTCCTCTTGCCCCTTTTTCTGGAACCATAAGAAGCACCTTTAGGCATTGCCAACCTCCTCCAGCCATAGCCGTCTTACTGTATGCTCTATCACTTCGTAACCGAAGCCTCGTTGCCTTAGAAACGAGGCCAGCTTGCTTCGAAAGACGTTGTAGTCAGCCTGAGCCAGCTTACTGGCTCTTCTCTGCGCCGCTCGATAGGCATTCCCATCTTCATTCACTCCCACAACCATCTCATCAGCAATTTGACGGGCAACTCCCTTTGACCTTAGCTCCCTTCGCAGCATAGCCTGGCTACGGGGGCTGAATGATTCGCGATTCTCCTTCCAGAATTGGGCAAAGGCATAATCATCCACTAGTCTCTTCTCTCTCAATTCTGCCAGCACTTCTGCTATGGCTGAATCATCAAATCCTTTTCGCTTTAGATATCTGGTTACCTCAAGTTCGCTCCGGGGGCGATAGCTGAGATAACGGGAAGCGCTATCAAGACAGGGTTGATGCCTGGCATCCACTTGTGATCTCATTCAGATGTGGCTGCTTCTTCCTCAACAGGAATAGCGGCAGCCGGCAATGTACCCTTGGCCCTGATCTGGCTTTCTATCTCCGCGGCAACTTCCGGATGCTGTCTGAGGTAGCTCTTGGCATTCTCACGCCCCTGCCCCAGGCGAGTATCACCAAAGGAGAAGAAGGCTCCGGTCTTCTTTATCATCCCCATGGCCACACCCAGGTCCATGAGATCGCCTTCTTTGCTTATGCCACTTTGAAACATAATGTCAAACTCCGCAATCCTGAATGGCGGAGCAACCTTATTCTTCACCACTTTAGCCCTGACCCGATTGCCGACTATCTCACTGCCCACCTTTATCGAATCCACCCGCCTGAGATCGATCCTCACCGAGCTATAGAACTTCAGTGCTCTACCACCCGGAGTCACCTCCGGGTTGCCAAAGAAGACCCCTACCTTCTCACGCAGTTGATTGATGAATATAGCTGACGTATGCGACTTGCTAATGGCACCAGTCAGCTTCCTCAGGGCCTGCGACATCAGCCTGGCCTGCAACCCCATCTGCGCATCACCCATATCACCCTCAATCTCCGACCTTGGGACCAGAGCTGCCACCGTGTCGAGCACTATCACATCCACTGCCCCACTCCTCACCAGCGACTCCGTGATCTCCAGAGCTTCTTCAGCCGAGTCAGGCTGCGATATCAGAAGATCATCCACCTTGACCCCGCAATGGCTGGCATAAGTAGGGTCAAACGTGTGCTCCACATCTATGTAGGCAGCTATCCCCCCTCCCTTCTGAGCCTGGGCTACAATGTGATAAGCCAGGGTTGATTTCCCCGCAGACTCAGGGCCAAAGATTTCTGTTACTCTGCCACGAGGGATCCCCCCAATTCCCAAAGCCAGGTCAAGCGAAAGAGAGCCAGTGGGAATAGACTCCACCGCCAGCTTCGCCGAAGCCTCGCCAAGTCTCATGACGGAGCCCTTCCCAAACTGCTTCTCTATCTGTTCAATAGCTAGATCCAGGGCTTTCTCTTTCTCTGTCGCCATTACTCATTCCCCTTCTTTTTCTTCATTAGATGGCATGATAACACAGGCCCTCACGCAGTACAAGGCTAAAAGGGAGGTGCAGGAGGCATAACCAGCTTGTGAGCATTGCGAGTAATCTTCTCTTCAATCCTTCTCCTCACGTCTTCCGGGGCTTTGCCGCTGGTGAAGTAAGTGTCGAGATGGTCATAGGTCAATCCCATCTCCTGCTCGTCGGTCTGGCCCTCCCACAGTCCTGCCGATGGCGGCTTATCAACAACTTCTTCAGGAATGCCGACATGACGTGCCATTTCCCGCACCTGTCGTTTGACCATATTGCCCAGAGGCAGGATATCAACACCGCCGTCTCCATATTTGCTGAAATAGCCTATGCCCAGTTCACACTTGTTGCCGGAACCTACCACCAGATAATGCAGGCGATTGGCGAAGTAATACAGTGTTGTCATCCTGATCCTGGGTTTGAGATTGGCTTCAGCCAGTATCTTCGTAGCGGGAACCAGACTATCATCAGACAAACCAGCCAGAAATGCATCAAACACGCTATCCAGACTAATAAGCCTGGTGGGAATCTGGAACTTGTTGGCCACCATATAGGCATGATCCACGTCCATTTGAATGCTGTGACAGGGCAAGAGCAAGCCAAGAGTGTTGTCAGGCAGGGCCAGCTTGGCCAGTACAGCAGCTACTGAGGAGTCAATTCCTCCACTCATCCCCACTACCACGCCACGCGCACCTGCCGCCGCTACCTGCGCCTTAATCCAGTGCACCAGTTTATCAACTGACCGCTGCATAGAGAATACCATTACAAATGTACCAGTTATAGCCCTTGTTATTCAAGCAAGCCGGGACTTGCCGGGAAAGCCGGGGGAACTTCGACCCATGTTAAACCACATGCTATTTTAGTCAGGGAAAGGGAAAACAATCACAACTACTTCAACAACGATACGGAAGCCTTCCCCGTGAATAATGCCAAGAGATTGTCGGATATGTTGAGTGCATTTCCCATTTGAGGGCATTCAAGCATTCTATGCTAAAATCTAGATATCATGACAAAGAATTCCCTGAGTACTAATCGTGCTGATACAGAAGCAATTCAGCACTTGAAACAGGCAGTTCTCACTGATAAGCATTGGTATATTGCCTTGCTTGAAGCTATCGGCTTATGGGGAAGCGCTGAGGAAACCATTGACGGAAGGCACTATCGGTACCTCATTGGCGATGAGGCATTTGACTGGCTCTCACTTGCGGAGCGTCTTTGCCTGGAGGTTGACGGCCTTATACCAGAAGAGGAGAAAATGAGGCTGCTCTTCACCGCTACGCCTCCCATTGAGCTGCCCCAGAAGGAATTCCGCCATCTTATCGGTGAGACCAAATACCGAGCCTACCTTAACTACCTTTACGGGGTTGTGGTGGAGGAAGCACTGCTTTCTACAGTCCAGGAGGAGATATGCAAAGAGCAGGCAGGGATCGGCCTCGGTCATTATGATCGTATTGAAGAAGAAGCCTTCCTTCGAATCTACGGCGCTGACATGAGCACTCTGCTGAACCAGTTCAGGAATGAAAATAACTATCCCGAGAGTGATTCAATCACGCTAACAGAGTATAAGGAATTCACCTATTGGCTGTTCAAATATCGGGTCGACAGGAGCGAAAAGGCAAGGGTTGCCAGTGATACTAAGAAAGCATTAAGCTGGCTGCAGCATCAGTGGGACTCAACAATAAAGAAAAAGCCTGACCAGCCATAGGCACATCTTCACTCTCTGTCTGAGTCAGATTATGACAGCTTCAGGAATGCCAGGCTCAACAGCAACTTCTTGGTCCCCAACTTCCGAAAGGCCACCTCAACCTCATAGTCATTTCTGACAGGAACACAGCTTGTGACCACACCTTGACCAAACTTCGCATGTTCCACATAATCGCCAACTTCCGGAACCAAAGTGTCTATGCTGACTGCCGGCATCGACTCCTGCTCTTCAAATGAAGCTCTACACTGAATAAGGTGTTGCGGAATATCCTCAAGGAAGCGTGACCGTGGGTTAGCATTCGTGCCTCCCATCAGGCTGCGCCGTAAGGCACGAATCAGATACAGTTGCCTCTTCGCACGGGTCATGCCCACATAACACAGACGCCGCTCCTCCTCCATCTGGGCCGGGTCATCAAAAGACCTGATATGAGGCAGGATACCTTCCTCCACACCCACTATAAAAACCACCGGAAACTCCAGACCCTTGGCCTGGTGGAGTGTAATCAGGGTCACAACATCTTTCTTTTCATCCAATTCATCAACGTCAGAAAAGAGACCTACCCCTTCAAGGAAAAGAGCCAATCCTTCCTCAGGCTTGAAGTTCTGATATTCCTTCGCTATCCCGCGCAACTCCAGGATATTGTCCCAACGCTCCTCACCATCCGGGAGTTCCAATGTATATTCTTTATATCCCGTTGACCGGATTATGGCATCCAGAAGGTCGACCACATTGAGCTCCATGCTTTGCTTGACCAGCTCTTGAAGGAGACCAGAAAAGTCTGTCAGCACCTGCGCAGCACGACCGGCAAAAGGAGAGCCGGATTTGTCCTGGGTCAACCTCTCGAGCCCCGTATATAGTGGGATATTAAGGCTCTCCGCCCATCGCGCTAGTTCCTCCAGCTTTCGCGGCCCAATGCCCCTCGGGGGAATATTGACTATCCTTGTTAAGCTAAGACTGTCGTGGGGATTATAGGCAAGTTTGAGATAGGCAATGATATCCTTGATCTCACGCCGCCCATAGAACTGGACAGTACCAACCACCTGATAAGGTATCCCGCAGCGGATGAAAGCTTCTTCGATCACCCGTGATTGAGCATTGGTGCGGTACATAACAGCACAGTCAACCGGCGAGGCCTCACCTCTATCCATCAGGCTCGCAACCTCATTCACCACAAACTGCGCTTCCTCGGCTTCACTATAAGCCTCGACTACCCTGATAGGAAGACCAACCTCGTTTTCAGTCCAAAGCTTATTCTCCTTACGTTTACGGTTGACCGAGACAACCGTATGGGCTGCCTCCAGGATATTCTTGGTGGAACGATAGTTCTGTTCCAGATAGACGACCTTTGCTTCAGGGAAATCCTTCTCGAAACTGAGTATGTTGCGTATATCGGCATGCCTCCAGGAATATATTGATTGGTCAGGGTCACCCACAACGCAGATATTGCGATATTTTCCTGCCAATTGCCTTGCCAGGGCATACTGAGTAATGTTTGTATCCTGGAATTCATCGATAAGCACATGAGCATAGCGTGACTGGTACTTCGTCAATACCTCGGGATACCCTTGAAAGAGCTGGTAAGTCCTCACCAAGAGATCATCAAAATCCAGGGCCTGACTCTCAACAAGAAGCGTCTCATAGCGCTGGTAGACTCTTTGTACTACCTCCTCAAAGTAGCTCCGGCTACGCTGGCCGTAGTCATCTGGCGTGAGCAGTTGACTCTTGGCGCCGCTTATGGCGGATTGAAAGGCTTTCGGGGCATAGGACTTTGGGTCAATACCAAGCTCCTGAAGGCTGCGCTTTATCAAATTGAGCCTGTCATCCTCATCGTAAATAACATACCTGGGGTTCAAACCCATCACTTGCCCGTCCCGACGCAGGATAGCAGCACAGACAGCGTGGAAGGTACCAAGAGACACCTCCTCTACCAAGCGTCCCAGAAGGTGATGGAGCCTCTCTCTCATCTCCCTGGCCGCTTTGTTGGTGAAGGTGACTGCTATGATAGAACGCGGGCTGACACCGCAAACCTTGATAAGATAAGCCACCCGATGAGTGATAACCCTGGTCTTGCCACTCCCTGGCCCAGCCAGTATAAGCAAAGGCCCCTGAACGGCCTCTACAGCCTCCCTCTGGGCAGGATTGAGATCCTCTAAGATATCGATCACAGGTTCAGTTCCGAAGCTAATTGCAGTGTCGGCAAATCGAGGACGTCAAGCAAAACCGGTTAAAAAAGATTGCCTTGCGCTGGCTGAATCCAATCGAAAGAAGCCTGTAGGTATCTATTCAGCCAACCTCGATCATTCTATCCACAGCCTTCCTGGCTTTGAGTAGGATATCCCCAGCAACCTTCACCCGGGGCGACATGTCTTCCATAGACCAGAGGATATTCTCCAGGGTAATCATTTTCATATTCGGGCAGACAGCTTGCTCAGAAACAGGGATAAATACCTTATCCGGGTTCTCTTTCCTCAGTCGATGTATCAGGCCGATCTCAGTGCCAACAATTATCTCTGCAGCCTGACTGCTCCTGGCATGCCGGATCATTCCGCCAGTGCTGAGAACAAAGTCAGCAATCGCCACTACCTCCGGGCGGCACTCCGGATGTACCATCACCTCAGCTCCGGGATACATCTTCCTCAGCCTGTGGATATCCTCTGCCTGTATGCGCACATGGGTGGGACAATACCCTGGCCAGAGTATCATCTTCTTACCCGTCTTTGTGGAGACATAGTGACCCAGATACTGATCAGGTACAAAGATGATCTCCCTGGCCTCCAATCCCTGAACAAGCCGCACAGCATTTGCCGAAGTACAACAGATATCCGACTCGGCCTTCACCTCAGCAGTTGTATTAATATAGCAGACAATTACTGCACCAGGATGCTCCTTTTTCATCTTCCGCAGGTCTTCAGCTCGAATCATATTTGCCATAGGACAACCAGCCTCCATGACCGGTAATAGCACTATCTTGTCCGGGCAGAGAATCGATGCCGTCTCCGCCATAAAGTTCACTCCGCAGAAGACAATTACATCAGCATTAGTCCTGGCTGCATTCTGGCTCAATTCCAGAGAATCGCCTACAAAGTCAGCTATATCCTGAACTTCCCCCAGTTGATAATTATGGGCAAGGATGACTGCGTTTCTCTCCTTCTTCAAGCTTAGGATTTTCTCTGCCAACTGAGCACGGCTATCTTTCATTAGTCCGTTATCCTCCAAGCACCAGAGTAGATGTTCATCCTTTTTCCTCTGACAAGCCCAATCAGGGTTATGCCCAGATCAGCGGCCAACTTTACTCCCGCATTGGTAGGTGCAGCTATGGAAACAATAATGGGAATGCCTCTTATAGCCACCTTGAGAGACATCTCCGAGGAAATTCTCCCGCTCACAATTATGATCCGATCGTCTGTTGGCATGTCCTTCAAAATGCATTCCCCGAAAATCTTGTCCAGAGCATTATGCCTTCCAATGTCCTCGCTGAAGATCAGTATGGTATTCCTGTCACACAAAGCAGCACTGTGAACGCCGTGAGTTGCCTTATAAACTTCGGAGTGATGCTGAAACTCATCTACGAGAGCAAACACCTCGCCGGATGACACCTCAACATGCGATTCCACTCTTCTCATGTTTTGAGCATCGGCGATACTGTAAAAAGAGGCCCCCCTACCACAACCAGAGGTAATGAAACGCCTGTTTAAGACGTCAGTACCAACACCCTTGTCCCCTTTGGTCTCGATCCATACTATACCCTTCCGTTCATCAGCTATTATCTTCTTGATCTCCCCTTTGCTCTCAAGAAACCCTTCAGAGAAAAGGAACCCCACAGCCAGATACTTCAGATTCACCGGAGAGCATAGCACGGTCACCAACTCCTGATTATCCAGAACAATAGTGAGGGGAGATTCCTTGACAACCAGGGCTTCGATATCACTTCTTCCTGTTTCAGTGATACGTAACACCGCGGTCTTCTCCGCCTCTTGGGCAATCTCTTGAATATCCATTTGTGTTACGTCTTTACTGCTATCCCATTTCCTGGCCTGACCAACCCGCCGTGGACTACCTTGGCAAATACCCCTTCTTTGGGCATGATACACTTGCCAACCTCACGGAAGATCGCACAACCAACATGGCAATCCTTGCCAATCTGGGTCACTTCCAGGACAACCTCTTCCCCTACGGACAACCGGGTGCCGACAGGCAAGGAAACAAGAGCTATCCCTTTGGTGGTGAAGTTCTCAGCAAAATCTCCTGGCCCAACCTTAAGACCCATATTTACCATCTTATCAATGCTTTCCTCTGCGAGCAGGCTTACCTGCCGATGCGTGCAGCAGTCGGCATGTGCATCATCGATAACACCGTAATCTTTTTTAACAATTACTGACTCGACAGACTCCTTCCTGGTGCCTTTATTCTTACTCTTGCAGACCGCGATTATCTCAGCCACTATTTTTGAGCTTTCAAATACTTATCCGGATTCTGAACAAAGGCCTTCTTGCAGCCAGGAGCGCAGAAGTAATAGGTCTTCCCTTTATACTCTGTCCTGGCTGGTGCCTTCTTCTCGTCTACCTCCATTCCACAAACAGGATCCTTAGCCATCTCACCCACCTCCTTGAACAAATTGATCCTTATCCATGTCATGTCTTCCCAGCAGCTACGATAACCCAGCAGCCATAGGAATAGCAATCACATTATATAGGAAAGTACGGATGGGAGGTCAGTGCTTAGCTATCTCTCGAGAGAGGTGAGACAGCCCTGAGCCTGGCCACTATCCGAGGTAATACCTCCAGGACTCGACCTATCTCTTCTTCAGTAGTTTCCCGGCCCAGGCTGAAGCGTAGCGAGCCCCGGGCAAGCACACCAGGTAATCCCAGCGCCAGTAGAACATGAGAGGGTTCCAAATCGTGCGAGGTGCAAGCTGAACCAGTGGAAGCAGCAATGCCTTCCATGTCCAGGCCAATGGCCATTGACTCCCCCTCCACAAACCCAATACTTACATTGACATTGTTGGGCAATCTCTGCACAGGGTGGCCATTAAGATGGATTTCAGGAATTCGCTCAAAGAGCCCTTGAATAAGCTTGTCCCGTAGAGAGGTCAGACGTTTCGACTCTCTATCTACTTCCCTTTGAGCAATCTCCGCCGCCTTGCCAAACCCGACAATTGCAGGAACGTTCTCTGTACTGGCCCGGAGTCCCCTCTCCTGTCCCCCACCATGCATAAAGGAATCGATCCTTGTCCCTTTGCGAATATAGAGAGCTCCGACCCCCTTCGGACCGTATAGTTTATGAGCCGACATGGCCAGTAAATCTATGCCAAGTTCGTTTACATTGACCGGTATATGACCCACGGTTTGCACTGCATCTGTATGAAAGCAAATCCCTCGTTCTCTGGCAATCTTGCCTATGTCAGCTATAGGCTGGACAGTACCCACCTCATTATTGGCATGCATCACTGAAATCAGGACAGTTCCAGCCGTAATCGCCCTCCTTATTTCATCGGGGTCCACCAGACCATTCCGATCTACAGACAGACAGATAACTCCAAACCCCTGTCCCTCCAAAACTTTGCAGGACTCAAGCACTGCATGGTGCTCTATGGAGGTAGTGATAACATGATTTCCCTTTTGCTTATTTGCAGAAGCCGCTCCCTTTATGGCAAAGTTATCAGCTTCTGTTCCCCCACTGGTAAAGATAATCTCTTCACTCTGGGCCCCGATAAGACTGGCAATCTTATGTCTGGCCTCCTCTACAGACGCCCGTGTCTCCTGACCCAGGGAATGTATGCTGGAGGGATTGCCGAAAGCACCGCTGAAATAGGGCAACATAGTCTCCAATACCCGTGGGTCTGTGGGCGTGGTAGCCGCATGGTCAAGATATATCCTTTTCATTCATCCCTCAACAGAAACAACCTTCACCTTGCCCCAAATACCTATGCGGTTATCCTTGATAATCACTACCCCTTCTATTCCCTCAACGCCCTTGGCAAACTCAATTCCCCGGGGAATATCGTCCGCTTCTTTAATGAGGTTGCCCACAGCCGTAGCAGCCGCATCCGCCAGAGAGGTAGAATGCGAGAGCACAATACAGGCATCAGACCTGCCGAAACTAAGAGAGTGCCCCACCGTTCCTGCCGAAGTGCAAATTCCCAGCGGGGTCTCCTCAGGCTGTATTTCCAGGGCAATCTTCCCTGTAAAAGGAGAGGACTCCCCGGCATAAACTCCTATTGATCTCATCCCAAGGGTCCTCATAAATATATCCCCGCCATTTTCCACTATCACCTCTCGCGAAAAAGGCAGCAATTCCTTCCCCACAAATTCAGCTACAGCTCCAGCGACTGCAGCCATGGGCCCAACACCAACCTTGCCTGCCGCCTCAGCCATCGACTTAACGATTTCCGGCGCATCTTGCTCAACGGGGAAAGGCCTAAGACTGGTGAGGAACTCAGGATGCCGCTGAATGTACCCCTCCAGCAGAGCACGGTGCTTTAGCAGTACTTTCAGTGCCTTCCTTTTGAGGTTGCGTCCTGCCCGTACGTACAAGTCTGATTCTTTCACTATGACTGTGAAAGAAACTAAATCCTTGTCCCTAACCCAATGCCGATAAAACCTCGGCTCATATTCATGCATAGACTAAAGGCGTATCTCCATTGCCCGAGGGGGACAGGCTTTTATACACAGCCCGCAGACAATGCACTTTTTATCAAGGAATTTCACGCGTCTGCTGGGTGTCTCCAGAACAAATGCACCCGTGGGGCAAATCGTAATACAAGCACCACAGTGAGTGCATCGCTTCTCATTACAGTAGACATCACGGCTAAGGGGCTGAATTTTCACACCAACTTCAGCCAGGAATCGGACAGCCTTCTCATAGTCCTCACGCTCACCACTCAACTCCAGGACTAACAGCCCCTCTTCATTAGGAGTTATTGAAGCTTTAAGGATGTTGAACATGAGGTTGTAATCTCTGACCAACCTGTATATTACCGGTTGATCGACAACAGTGCGCGGGAAGTGCAAAACCACTCTTCTAGCAATAGCCATTTCCATCCCCCTCTAAGAAAGACGTTCTTCCAACGGTTTGAAAGTAATCCCCGATTCTACACCGGGCAATGGTGCTACAGGCTCAGTCAACAGGAAATGTCCTTTGGATATCCACTCCTTCAAGGTCTGGGCAATTTCAACAGCCTTGGGATAGCTGGACAAAGAGGCCGTAGGAACCTCTTTCTGTTGCACTACTATTTTGCCGCTCTTGAGCTGAGCATAACTAACCTCTCCCAGGATATCTGGCTTTCTCTGGGGATAAGCGTCAGAATAGTCCACTATCGGGGCAAGGATTTCCTCATCTCTAACCGCGGTGTAACGCAGTATCTCCTCGGATAGTATGGGGATGGGAACGCCGATCCCCACCACGAGAGTGCAGCCATAACCCAGGAAGCTCACCCCACGCAGCCACTCCGGCTTCATCTGCTTCAGGTTGCCAATCACCGCCAATGTCCCCGCACCGCGTTTAGGCACACCGTTCTCTCCCCGAAGAACATTGGGGTTGTGCTGCGTACCATTCCAGGCAACATAGCCCACCCCGCCACCCAGGAATATCCTGGTTCCTATGCCGATAGTTTTGTAATATGGATCATTGAGCAACGGAGAAAGCTGTCCTGCTGAACAGTAGTTGGCATTCCCCAGGTTCGGTTTGAGTACCCCCATATAGGTATAGATCGTCCTGTCAGAAAGATTCACTGCCACATTATAATTCTGATATGCATTCCTGATATTGAACAGCACTGCCTCATTGATGCCCTTTATATTGATCAGGGTTTCAATCTTCTTCCTTGGATAGCAATCAGTTCCATACGCAGTAGCTATGAACCTTATATCCTTCCCTGCCACCAGCTCCTCAATTACGTGCCCGCCCCCGTAGTTGAAATCTCCGGGGTGAACTCTATTCTTCGGATCATTGTCAGGCATGGCAGTAGCACCGAGTAAAATATCTACCGCGGCGAATCCTGTATAGGCAGGAACGTCATTAAGATAAACAGTCCCACCACCGAGCTTTATCCTTGGTTTGGAATGCCCAACATTGAGGTAGGCGCCGGAGGAACACATTGGGCCAAAGGTGGCTGTGGTCACTACATCAACTTCCCGGGAGGCCTTTTCCAGCCCTTTTTTCTCAACAATACCGATTACTTCCTCGGCTGTTACCACAACCGCCTGCCCCTTGCGTATCTTCTCATTGATTTCCGCTATTGTCTTCGGCATCTCCATGCCTCCTTTCTATTCGCCATCCCCTGTCTTTGGCTCCCTCACGGTAACCTCAACATTAAGCAAAGCCTCCAATTGTCTTACTCTCTCGGCCAGCTTATCCTGCCGCTCTGTTATTAACCTGATGTTCTCGCTAATAGGATCGGGCAACTTGCCGTGTTCCAGATCGACAACCAGTGCTCTCTTCTCCTCTACTACTCTCCCCGGAACTCCTACCACCGTAGCTCCAGGAGGAACAGGCCTTACTACAACAGAATTGGCGCCAATCCTGGCACCTTCTCCTACAGTGATAGGGCCCAGCAATATTGCTGCAGCACCCACAACTACATTATTTCCGATTGTGGGATGACGTTTCTTCTTTTCCGAACTCGTTCCTCCCAGAACGACCCCCTGATAAATGAGTACATCATCCCCGATTTCCGTTGTCTCCCCGATAACCACACCCATCCCATGGTCAATAAAGAACCTCCTGCCAATCTTAGCCTCGGGATGAATCTCCACACCCGTGAGAAAACGACCGGCATGGGATACCAGACGCCCCGCCAAACGTAATCTATGCTGCCAGAGGAACCGCGCCAGGCGATGAATCCAGAGGGCATGCAAGCCGGGATAACAAAATACAACCTCCAGCAAGCTCCTCGCTGCCGGGTCCCGTGCAAAAACTGTCTTTATATCCTCTTTCAGCCGTCTAAAGATCTTATCTACCCCTTAGCCAGGATACCCTGGGCCAACTTCGCCGCTTTCTCACCTGACAAGAGCATTCCCCCAAAGATAGCTCCCATCCTCGGGGAGCCAAAAACAGCATTCGCCGCCATGCCGGCAACTATTAGACCGGGATATGCCTCTCCAGTGTTCTTTATAATCTCCCTCTCGCCCTTCTCTGCCCACATTGACTTCTCACCCTCCACACCACCGCTGGCAGTGCTCAGGTTCTTGCCTATCTTTCTCTCTACAATTTTACATACCTCGCTGTCGTGTCCCGTGGCATCAATAACTACTCTCGACCTTATAGTCAGCGGGTCCACATGAAGCTTGGCCAGAGACACCGCACTCCAGTTCAAAACCAATCCATGGATTCTGTTATCCCCCCGGATCATCACATCTTCTACACTCATCAGGTTAAATACCCTTGCTCCCGCCTTCATTGTAACAGAGCAGATAGTAGAAATAGTCTCCAGAGCGTCGGCGACATAGTACCCCTTCTCATACTCCTTAGTTCGGACTCCAAAATCATCCAATATATGCATCGCCGCACGTTGAAACACAATGCGGTTGAACATCATACCCCCGCCAGGCATGCCGCCACCAACACGCAGTTGACGCTCAAACACAACCGTCCGAGCTCCTGCCTTCGCCAGATAGTAAGCAGCTACCATGCCCGATGGTCCTGCCCCTGCTATGGCAACGTCCACATCCATTGCCTCCATGAAGTCCTTCATAAAACACTCTGTTATGGCCCTGGATATGGTCACTTCATCCATTTCTCTAAATCCTCCTTTTTCTAGAAGAGACCGGCGGTTAGATAACGCTCGCCCGTATCCGGGAATATGACCACGATGAGTTTGCCTTTGCTTCCTGGTCTCCTGGCAACCTGCAGAGCAGCCCAGGCAGCCGCCCCGGAGGATATGCCAACAAGTATCCCCTCTTCCCTGGCCAACTTCCTCGTCATCATCATGGCGTCCTCATCACTGACCCGGATTATCTCATCAACCAAATCAGATCTGAGTATTTCAGGAACGAAACCGGCTCCTATGCCCTGAATTTTGTGCGGACCAGGCTTGCCACCCGAAAGAACCGGTGAATATGCTGGTTCGACAGCAACAACCTTGAACCCACTTTTACGAGGTTTGATCGCTTCAGCTATGCCTGTGATTGTCCCTCCCGTTCCCACGCCGGCAACAACCATATCTACCTTGCCTTCAGTATCCTTCCAAATCTCCTCTGCGGTAGTTTCCCGATGGGCCTGAGGATTGGCAGGATTCTTGAATTGCTGGGGCATAAACGAATTCGGGGTCTTGGCTGCCAGTTCCTCCGCTCTTCTCACTGCCCCTGCCATACCCTCCGAACCTGGAGTCAAGACCAGCTCTGCGCCAAAGGCAGCCAGAAGCTGCCGCCTTTCAATGGACATGGTCTCAGGCATAGTAATGATAAGGCGATACCCTCTGGCAGCACAGACAAAGGCCAGGGCAATGCCCGTATTCCCACTGGTTGGTTCGATGATAACCGTACCCTTTTTGATCAGCCCCGCTTGTTCAGCAGCTTCAATCATGGCAATGCCAATCCTGTCCTTTACACTGGACAGAGGATTGAATGATTCAAGCTTTGCTGCAACCGTCGCATTCGCCCCCTCAGTCACCACATTCAATTTGACCAGAGGAGTGCCTCCAATTAACTCAGTGATGCTATTGGCTATCTTCAACTTCCGTCTTCTTGTCCCTGATCTTACTTCATGATTAGTCATCGATTTAAGTCCACTATTCAAATAAAACGGGAATTAGAACATTGTCTTTCCAAATACCGGACAGGTCTCTATATTGAATAGACTCCAGACTTCGGTTGTCCCTTTTCCTTGTGTCTCTCAACCAGGTCTTTCAGAGTGACAGAGTCAAGAACTCCTACCATAGCTCTCTTCAATTCTTCCCACACATCCCGCGTAACACAGAAACTGGAGCGGGAACATATTCTAGGATCATCAACACACTCCACAGGCGCAACCGATCCCTCCAGAATCTCGATCACCTGGCTGAGCCTTATTTCCTCGGGTGACTTGGCCAGAGTTATCCCTCCACGCGCACCACGAATACTTCTCACTACACCTGCTTTTATGAGCGGCGAAACCAGGTGCTCCAGATACTGCGCTGAAATACCCTGCCTCTTGGCAATGTCCTTCAAAGGCACTGGGCCCGACTCACAGTTAAGGGCTACATCCAGCAGTGCTCTAACTCCATAGCGTCCTTTGGTCGAAAGCTTCATTTTCGTTCTTTGTAAACTAAATTTATCAACATTGTAGACTAATACAAAAACTTTGTCAATTACAGCACATAGCCCTGAATCCGTAGACCCTCAAAGTGGGTGTCAGGTCCCCGACCTGACCACGTCATTCCTGCGGAAGCAGGAATCCAGGAGATGCTGCCCTTTTCAATTGGTTCTGGATTCCCACTTGCGTGAGAATGACACCAAGCGTAGTAGAATTCACGGACTATGGATAGCCAACTAAGGGAAATGGTGTTTATGCAGCGCTTGCTTAACGAAGAGATAGTGGGGTTTTGTCAGTAACAATGCCTTCCCTGCGGCTCATTGCCTGCCGGAGGTACAGGGGCAAACAGAACATACCCTGGTGCGTAACACCATCATAAAAACGAGGACTCCTGCATGTTCTTGCAGACACTCGATTATCCACTTCAGCCGTAGACAGCGAGAGCGGACTCGGTTCCAGCGATGCGAGGGCAAACCCCCATTCTCCTCCGAAAGAAGGCACGTTAGCCCGATATGGGAAAACGAGAGGGAAGACAGTGCGCAGGGTGTTGTTAACGGCTACAAACACCCCCATTTCGCCCCAACCACAAGAACCAGCCTGTACACAAATAATGCCGCGAGGAGTCAGCCTCTTCATGGCCAGGCTATAGAATTCCCTGGTGTAGAGCAAACAGGATGGACCCTCTTCTACAGGATCGGTTAAATCCATTATGATCACATCAAATTGCTGCTCGCAATTAGTCAAGTATTCCCTTGCATCAAGATGAAGTAGCTGCGCGCGGCTGTCATCAAAGGAATTTTGATGTAGCGACGGAAGAAAGCGGCGACAAATATCCACAGTCTCCTGATCAATGTCAACCATTACCACCTTTTCCACTGTGCGATGATTTAATACCTCTCTCAGCGTCGCTCCTTCACCCCCACCGGCGATAAAAACTGCCGCGGGGCCAGGATGAGTGATCATCGCAGGATGAACCAGGGCCTCATGATAGATGAACTCATCCTTCTCACTCGACTGCACTTTGCCATCCAGGATCAGACATCTGCCAAAACTAGAGGTTTGAATGATCTGCACCGATTGGAACCGGCTCTCCCCTGAGTACAAAATCTCCCTCACCCTGTACATTTGCACAAAGTCGGGATTTATAGTGTCATGAAACCATAGATTCGGATCTTCTTCCATACCTTCCCCGATCTGCCCCATCTACGATATCAAAACCCCTCTCTTTATCTCCATGATAGTGGGGTCTTTGCTCTGCAGGCTCTTTATCAATAGTTCTGCTGCCAATTCACTATTCACTGAATCCCCGCAGGTAAAGATATCCACTGCAGCATAGCCAAATTCAGGCCAGGTATGCAGGGACAAATGAGACTCAGAAATAAGCACTATTCCACTCACACCCTGGGGAGAGAAACGATGGAAATGTTTGCCTATGACAGTAGCACCAGCTTGTTCAGCTGCGGAAACAAGAGCACTTTGCAGAAAACTCAGATCATTCAGCAACTCCTTGTTGCAGTCCCTCAGTTCCAACAGCATATGCTTCCCTAGCGCATTCAAATCACCTTCCCTCCTTGTTTAATTCTTGCACGTTTAAGTACCACCAAAAACACGACAACAGAACAAAGTATGATTTTATACATCATTCACATTTTTTTGCAATATGTAAGAGATCAAGACTGTTCTGTTTGGCTAAGCAATAACACTCCCTGCTCAGGAAAGACCCAGCGCCACGCGAATGTTGTCATCTATCGCCTTCATCTCTGGGGATGGCATTGGAGCCCAGCTTGCGAGCGTTCATGTTCTGCTTTTGGGCTGCGTCCTTCTTGTTGTCCCAGATCTCGGCGAGCACAGGGTCGGCTTTGGCCGTTAGCCTTAGGAGCCCTTCTGACTCTCTGGTTTCCTCACCCAGCCGAGGGACTTTGTCCAGATCCTCCTTGCGGAAGCGGCGGTGACGCTCCTGGCCAATGCGGAAGGCAGGCAGTCGGCCTTCTTGAGTCAGTTTATAGATGGTCCTCTTTGAAACACAGAGGTATTCGGCAGCTTCTTCAACCGTGAACCACTCCTTTGTGATCACCATGGGATACCTCCTGTGAAGCTCGACGGGTATCTGTTCACGATGATCATTCTAGCACATACTGGCAAATAGGTGCAATATGAACCGTTGTACCCAACAATCTGACGCGCCGCCACTTTTCTCTACGGAGAGTTCGGGAACGGCGGAGGGCGACCCGCCGTGTAATTTAATCCGCATGCTTAACCACTTCCAGATTCTCGTGCCTAGAGAAGGAGCAAGAGCCACCTTTTTGGCATTTCCCAACCATTTGGGCGGCAGGGAAACGGTTGCAGTCCCTGTAGTGTAGAGCTAATCCCTCGCCATTCTCTGCAGTCCTTGTTGTAGGCGGTGATTATCAATCTGTCACCGCGCCATATCAGCCCTGCGCGTCCGGGTCGATTGTTCCCGTCTATCCATCACTGCGGCAGGGATACGACTCCGCTCTTCACAAGACGCACCCCACGGTCAAATTACGAAGGAGACTGAGTGTCGCTGGCGGGCGCGGAGGCTTCATCTGGAGGGTTGCTATAGATCGGCGATTCCGCAAAGCCTAATCCGCTCTGGCTTGGTGTCCACTGTTGACATCCGACCTCATTCCATACCACCAATTTTCAGACGATGCCATAACCGGTTCTCGACAGTATCTTCAACCGACGTGTCATCTTCGAGGGCCATTTGCTGTGCTAGCACCCCTTCGGTTTCTGGCTTCGTGGTGTCAGTGAGCCCATCCGGACTACCATGCTGTGATCTGCTGTGGCTGGCATCGATTGAATTGGCCACCCCGCATCCCAACTCAAAGAGATGCTGGCGCTCCCAGAGGATGATTCCTCGATCTTTGCCAAAAGAACGAGCATCGCCAGAGAACCCACTCGGGCAGACGACCACCCCACAGGAGCCAGGCTGGTGTTTTGGCAGGACACCGTTCAATTGACGGACGATCTCAACACCCGCCGGGGTTTGATGGTTCTTGCACTGGACGTATAAAACAAGATCACCTCCCATGTCCACAGCCCGACTGGCTTTGAGGTCAATCCCTCCGTCCCGAGTCTTGGGGGTTGTTTCTACAGTCCAGCCTCGGCGCTCCAACAAGCCTTTCACGTGCTGCTCAAATTCGGTTCCACTCATCTGGGAGTAATCTGGTATGGCGCCTGAGCTCCCACCTCTGGTTCTGGAACCCGTTGGAGGGGTCAAACCGAATAGGCCAAACAGCTCTTCTGCGGTCAGGCGTGCTTTCAGATCAATAGAGACGTCATCAACGATTTCATCAAATAGCAGCTGCTTTTCTTGAAGGATCTGGTCTATACGTTCTTCTATTGTCCCTTCACAAATGTACTCATAGACATGGACTGGTGAAGATTGCCCGATGCGATGGACCCGATCTTCTGCTTGGTGTTCTACAGCAGGATTCCACCAACGATCAAAATGGAAAACGTACGAAGCCTCTTGGAGGTTCAGGCCATGTCCGCCAGCGCGTAGCGAGAGCACCAAGACCTTATGAGAAGAATCCCCTTTGAATGCCTGAATGGTGGACTCTCTCTGTACGGATGCCAGCGATCCCGTATAACTGAGAGGACAGAAATCCTTCAAAGCGGAGGCCACGGCTTTTACGCCAAACTGCGGGTCGACAAACTGTGAGAAGACTAAGGCCCGATGTCCCTCACTTACCAGCGTGCCTATTCGTTCTCGGATGTCTTCGAGCTTGACGGATTGACCAGTTCTAGGGCAGAAGTTGCATATCTGTTTCAGCCTCAGTATCAACTCCAGAACATTCTCGATTCGAACCGCTTCTCCCATGCCTCGCAACTGGAGGACCCCCCGATCCTCTGCCATCTTGTAGCTTTCGCTTTGTGAATCTGGCATAGCCAACAGGATTCGGTTGGTTGTCTTGGGTGGAAGCTGCGTCAAGACATCAACTTTCTTTCGACGCAACTGTAGCTGTCGATGTCTATGCAGCATGGCCTCATCGGCGTGGAGTCTGAGAGGTTCCTCGCCCACGCCGAGAGGGGACACAAACTCCAATATGGACGCGAGGTCATCTAACCGATTCTCCAGCGGTGTGCCTGTGAGAGCCCAGGCCCTCTTTCTAAGAAGCAGCTTGCACTTCTGGCTGATATCGGTTTTTGGGTTCTTTATTTGTTGTGCCTCGTCCAGAATAACCGCATCCCATGTTCGTCTTCTGGGTGGTGATGCCGGATTCTGTGTGAAATCCAAGCGCAGAGTTTCGTAGGTTACCAAGTAGACGTGGGCGGGTGCGCTCCACTGATATGCTCGCTCTGCCGCAGGACCGTGTATGGTTGAAGTGCGTAACTCAGGAGCCCAGGTACGTATCTCTTGCCTCCATTGTGCAAGGAGGCTGGCTCTCACTACGACCAGGGCTGACTCGATACGCCGTTGAATGGCCAAGATACGGAGTGCAGTAACCACTTGGATTGTTTTCCCTAAACCCATGTCGTCCGCAAGCAGAAGAGCGTCGCGAGACATTAGCTCTTGAACTCCTTCCAGTTGGTACGGGAAAAGCGTTCCATGCCATTCGAGGGGGCCACCGTGCGAAGTCAGGAGGTCTGCGGGAGGTTGGAGAAGATAGGCCAGCCGTCTTGCTAGAGAGACTTCCCCGTCCGATGAGCCAGCATCCGGGCCACCGGGTTCTAAGCGACGCCGTGGCCGTCCTTCAGTAGTATCGTCAACTGACAGGCCAGACGGAGAGTTGTCGTCTACCAGGACACCAGTTAGAGCCACACTTCCGCCGCCCGTGGTACTCAAAGCTATGTCGCCAACAGGGGTGATTTGAGTCGGTGAAAACAATTCTTCTGTTGCTAGTACACCTGCTGGGCTTGTTGAAATATCGCAACTGAGGCATTGAGGAACTGGGGCTCTCACTGTCGGGATGGGGAGCAAGCTAGGAATCGAAGGCTTCAATGGCAAGGTACGGCCGAATACCCCTAGCCATCGTGCCCCGGGTTCCCGAATACCTGTATCTAATGTCCACCAAGATTTCCCTGAAGTCATACTTGTTACTCTTGTGTCCAAGCTTACTCAGTGGGGTCCCGCCCTACCTGGTCGGGGTACGCTTCTCTCAGTCCAACCAGAGCTCTATCAAAGGGTTCAAGAAGGAGACCGCGAGTCACGAGCTTGCTGAGCAGGCGGTTTTCGGGGGACTCGTCAGCAGGTTTCCCGGGGAACCAGAAGAGATGCAGCGGTTGAGGATCTTCTATGTCTGCCTGGACCTCTAACTCAGAGTGCGGGGTGGACTTTGAGGGAGAAGCGATACGGCCGACCGGTATCGAGAGGTGGATCTCATTACAGAAGAGCTGATGATCAACCTCCTCAGCCAGACAGATGATAAACTGAGGCACCTTTCGACATGTGGCGAGCAACGAGGTGGTCAGGTTGCGAGCAGCATGTCTGCGAATGTCTTCCTGCCTCCAGAGAAAGGTGCTGGGAATCTTGACTTCATTGTATGTAAACTCTATCGGTTCTCCACGGACATTGACGAGAAACAGCGCGCCTCGAAACACCCTGTTATCCTGCGATGCGTCGATTCTCAGGTAGCCTGCTGTACCCAGTGCTTCTGCTTCGTCAGCATCACGGAAAGGAATCGGCATCCCAATCAGTCCTCGCCCACCCTCTTCAGAGGTTCCCACCACTTTCGTCTGGACTATCCTCAGAGGATTGCCCCAGCTCGGGCTGCTCAGAGTAGTCGTGTCGCAGGTCGGAGACTTCAATCTCTGGCGTGTAGTCTGGATATAGCCGTCTCAAGTCCCACTCATTGATCCATCGTTTGATGTGCTGCCTGATCCGCCAGTCATGATGCGTCTGATACACTGAAGGAGGGGCCCATTCATAGGCCTGCGAGTAGATGGCTTGCACTTTGGCATAGATCTCGGCAATTGTGGCTTCACTAGGTCTCGCAAGTTTCCCGTGCTCCCATCGATCCCGAATCATACGCATTCCACTTTCTGCCTGACTGGCTAGTAACAGCTCTTCCTCGCTGCCTCCACCTCGTAATCTGCCGGGAATTCTCTCCTCATCGTGTAAAAGAACAACTTCCTCAAAATCCTCGGTGATAGAAAGAACGGATGCAAGTCCAGCAATGTTTTCTCCCTCTAGCTTTCCCATCAGACGAGCGATCTGTGCATAGGATTTGGCCCGTTGCCTGAGAGAATACTTGCCCATAAGCTCGACCTCGTCAATGAGGACTACCCAACCAGCATAACCTGCTGCGCCCATCAGTTGGGCGGCAAACGAGTAACGCTGGCGAGCCAGTTCCTTGTCGGACACCTTGTCCATCTTGTATGTAGCGCCCTCCTTCAATTTGCCGAGCCATCCTCGCAATTCCGGCCTATAGAGCTTGTTTCCGGACCAAAACTGGATAATACGATCTGTTACCTCCGGATCACTGCTGTGCTGAAGGATGAATACCGTGGCAGCAAACTGAGTGCTTAGTTTGCTGTCCGACCGATTGACCCATTGGTAGAAATGGGCATACGGCGGCGTGTTGAAATCAATCCGCGCCACAACGGCTGTTAGTCCTGCACCGACTCGGTCCGGCACCTGTGCGGAATCTATAGCTGCTCTATACAGTTTGGCCAGATCATAGAGTGGCGTCTCCTTGCTGATGACTACCTTGCTGCAGACAAAATTGCTGCCCAATGCAATGTCCTGCAGGTGTTCCAACAAATGAGACTTCCCCGAGCCGAAGTCATCGACGATGATAGTTCCTGCGTGTGCAGTTCCTTGCTGTAGTCCATCCTTTACGACGGCCAGTTGCTTTCTAAACTGCGCCTCGATGTCAGGCTGTGAACTGCCCAGTGCATGCACGGCATCCCGGTTGGGTACACCGGAACGAAGTGCCTCTATGGCGCGACGGCTCTGCACCTTAGCCTCCAGTTTCATTGAGAGCCTCCTCGCAAGTGAATAGTTGCGGAGTCGCCATGCCTTGAGAGACGAACCAGCGACGACAACGGATTTGTCCGTTTCCGGTCATGAACTTCGTCCCAGATACGAAACATCAATGCCTGATATGCGAATAGCCCGCGCTTCTTGTCCAGTTCATCAAGGAAGCCCGGCGGGGCAATGACCATTATCAAGCAATGCCCGAGATCATCGGTGTCGTCAATGAATTGGCGGAGGACGTTATAACCATCAAGAACCATTGGTCCACTATAGTAGATAGAGCCATCAGGTTCCCCGGGTCTCTTGGCTTCCATGTAGCGAGAGATATCAAGTGTCAATACCAGCCCAGCGTTGCCGTTAATGTGCAGCCAATGTGATAGCGAGGACAGCATATGCCGACCGTTATGGCGCCCAATCTTCTGGAATATCAAGGCTGACTTCAGTGTCGAAATCGGCTTGAGTTCACCTCGAAGCCAATCCTTAATGCCTTCGGGAATACCTGTTGGGACACCCTCTGGGTCTATTTGTGCACGGCACAGCCACATCATTGCTATTCGAAACTCCTGGGTCATGGCATAGTCTCGAAACAGACGTTCTCTCAACAGGTGGATAATGATGACGCGCATCTCTCCTAAATCGTTGGCATTCAGTGCAGCGATCTGCGCCAGTCTGAAATCATTCCGGTCATCAGGAAGAAGATAGTGCTTTTCAGAGAGAATAGAGCGAAGGAAAGCATATGCGAGATCTTCCCAGGCCACATCCCTGGCAATGGCATGGAATATTCTGTCAATCATCTGCGTCTTTGTTGTGGCTGAGTCCAGGGAAACGAAGAGGTAGCCGTCTTCTTCCGCTGCCAAGCGCAGTTGCTCCACGAGATCATCGTGTTCAAGACAGTCCAGCGGCACCACAAACTTGACGGCAGCGCCTCCATTTCTAACGAAATCCTGAAGGTATTCCCTACGGAGTATTGAAAGCCAATCATTAGCTGACATTGAAGTTGACATAGCTACTGTTCCTTGGGACCCTCGGTGAAGGAGACGCCGTAGTATGATCTCTCCTGTCCTTCTTCAGTTATGACAGTGATGATCTTGCTTGGGGTCTTGGTTCCCGTACTCGCTGGAAAGCGTACCCTGGTTCCAGATCGAGTGGTATCAATGCCGCTGCGGTGGAGAAGGTAGATATCCCGGGCGAACTCTTGCTTGGTGTATTCTCTGGTCTGCCCCGGCAACAGTGTTAGCAACTCGTAGATATCGAGCAACTGGATGACGGGGGACATTTGCGGAAGGCCTTTGGCACGCATCGCCACAGCCTTTGAATAGGTCTTGAACAGCGCTTCCAAAAAGGCTTCTGATCTGAAGGGCGGCGGTTTGCGCTGCAATTCCTTAAGCCGAGCCACCAGTACAGAGGGACGAATACGACTATCACGCTTTCTGTCTATGGATACCGCCTTGTCGGTAGATGACACACGGATGAGTACCGGATAGCAGTACAAGCGTTCGTCACGTTCGTAGATGCTAACGCCCATTTGTTGCCCAACATGGATGATTTCCTTGGAATAGAGACCACCTGCCAGATAGCGTTCCTCATCAAAATTCCAACCTTCTTTAGCATTACTGAACTGCTGCCTGAGGGTGGCTATCGCCTTATCAGCAAGATCGATTGAAGTGCGCAATTCTCGAAGACTGCCCACTTTGGCGGCGGCACGAAACTTGCTGACACAACGTGTCACTGATTTTGCTGCCTTTAACGTTGCCTCGGCATCTGCCTCGGTCTTGGCCAGGGCTTGCTCGAGAGTTGGGACTCCGCTATCTTGCATGTATCCTCCTTACCTGTGTCTGCACGTGCAGAGATATTCGCACCTCAGGAGTCGATCGCCGCTGACCCATACTATCGAATATACTTGCCTGAAGTCAAGGGGTGAGTGTGCGGTGTCCAGGACATACTATACAGTTCTTGGGGTACGGATATACTGAGTACATCGAGCGTACCCTGGAACTTCACGGCATAGACGTGAAGGCTTTAGACTGGAGGGAGTATGAAACCTGGACCCCGTACCGGTCTCATGACACTCAGCATTGATTACAAGCAACTCAGAAGGATTAATCCTGAAGCTGCCAGGAGAGCTGTCCTGGAGTACCTCAGATCAAGCGGCCACAATATTGCCAAGACAGCGGCTGTCTTTGGCATCAACCGTCCGGTAGTCTATGACATCATCAGAAAAGAGAGGGAGGGTGATCTACAGGATCGATCACGGGTGCCAAGGCATCAGCCGGGGAAGACACCAAGTACGATCGAGGATAAGGTCATTGAGGCCAAGAACAAGACACGGTTAGGACCAGAGAGGCTGTCGCGTTATCTTAAACAATACGAAGGCATAGGTGTTGCTGTGGGGACCATCCGCCACATTATCAGGAGGAACAAGCAGAGGTTGGAGTATCACTTACCTCAACACAGGGTGAGGAAAGAGAAACGGGAGTTTGTTGACTGGTATTCAGCCAAGCCGTTTGAGATCGTGCAGATCGACTTGAAGTACATCAGGGACCATAAGGCCTTAAGTCGGGAGCAGATGATCCACCTCGACCAGTACAACATACCCAACTTTCAGTGGAGTGCTCTGGATGTGAACTCCCGATTCAAGCTCATAGCCTACTCCAGGGAAAAGTCCTGGACCAATGGGCTGTGTTGGTATCTCTGGGTTATCTCCTGGCTGAGATCACATGGGGTGAAATCCACCATTGTTTTCACCACAGACAATGGTGAGGAGTTTGGGGGCCAGTCCTGGATGAAGGTGAGGGAGTTGAGGAAACTCATTGGCGGCTTTGGCTGTCGGCTGATTCAGAATCACAAGGGGCACTGCGAAGAGAATGCCCACGTGGAGCGTTCTCACCGCACGGATGACGATGAGTTCTACATTCCCAGGGTACTGGCCATCAAGAGCGAAGCCGACCTCTTAGACGAAGCCATCGGCTACATATACTACTACAACAATGTCCGAGAACATTCTTCTCTTGACTATCAGACGCCCTTCTCCTATTTGAAAAGACATCTCCCAGACATCGATGATACAATCAGATTCGTTATCCCCATCATGCTCGATAACGTATCTGTTCAACTGGGCCCCTGGAGTGGATACCATGTCCTGGGCCAGCACCTGAGCATTATCCCAAATCCACCACCTGTTTTCGTTATCGGTGTGGTGAGAGGCTTGGTGTGGTCTTGGATATGCCCCGTAAGCAGAAGCTGGGGGTTGCTATCGGAGGACTTTCCCCACTCTTAGCGGCCAAGGAATGCCGAAAAGGGCTGCCTGCAGCCAAAAAAGCGCACTATTCCCCCTTCCGCCTGAATGGCATCACTCTTTTGCTGGTCACTTATCGGCCAGTATCATGGCGGTCCCGCCGCCACAGGTAAGCCTCTGTAGTCCTGAGACAGCGCGCTAATGCGTCGCCTCACTTCCAGCAGTAGCCCACAGGCCGGATGATCTGCACTCAAGCGGATGATGAGATGACGGGCATGCCTTACTACCCGTCCAGCTATGTTGATGAAGCCAAACCGCACTGCCTTCATTCGCTTTGGCGCCCATCCCTCAGGCATGGCCAGCCGCTTCATCAGCGAATTGAGATTGTAAGCTAGCACTGTTATTCCCCACCACGCAGCGTTGGCACCAAACTGGCTGGATGGTAACCGGCCACCAGCCAAGTCATTCTTCATCACCGCGTGTATCTCCTCGCCTTTTCCACAGCGCTCCCGGTACCAGCGAATGACTCCGTCTCCTGGAAGGCACCGGTTGGTCACCACGCCCCTTAGCTTGTAGCGTACTTCCTCCTTATCCAGCGTAGGGAATGCCGATTGGTCCTCCATCCCCGGCAATTCCCGCTGG
>JAPLHP010000033.1 GCA_026389585.1 Chloroflexota bacterium
CTAGCCGACGGTATTTCGTTGGAAACACCAGATGATACAACAATACGCTTACATTGTGGCTCTTGTGTAAATAGATGCTCATGCATCTATTCTAATTCATCCGCCGCAAGCGGCGGGGTATCAGACCCTAAAAGAGAATGAGTTGACACGGGGTGGATGCCGGATTCTGGAACGGCGTCTTATATATGTACAGTGAGGTTTCCTCTTGGTACAATATCTCCCATGTGAAAGAGACGTGGAAGTCCAGAAAGGAGATGGTCAAAATGAGGAAGATGACTGAGGCAAACCTGAACAGTGCTTACGCCGGTGAGAGCATGGCCCACATGAGGTATAGTATCTTTGCCGACGTTGCAGAGGCAGAGGGCAAGCCCAATATCGCCAAGCTATTCCGCGCCATATCGTTTGCCGAAAGGGTGCATGCCACGAATCACTACAGAGAGGTAGGGGCGATCAACTCCAGCGTTCAGAATCTGCAGGTGGCCATAGATGGCGAGACCTACGAGGTGGAGGAGATGTACCCTGCTTACAAGGCCGTGGCCGAGCTGCAGGGAGAGAAGGGCGCCTTTCGCAGTGCTGACTGGGCCTGGAAGGCAGAGCAGATCCATGCATCCATGTATCAGAAGGCGAAGCAGGCAGCAGCGGACGGGCAGGATATGCAACTGGGGCCTGTGTTCATCTGTGAGGTGTGCGGCCATACCGTGGAGGGGAATGCCCCTGACAGATGCCCGGTATGCCAGGCTCCCAAGACAAAGTTCCGGAAGTTCTGAAGCTATAAAAGTGGGTGTCATCCTTCTGCGGAAGGACGACCTGACCACGTTATTCCTGCCTCCTCCATGTCATTCCTGCGGAAGCAGGAATCTACCGCGTGTCCAGCCACCACGTTTCTGGATTCCCGTTTTCACGGGAATGACATGAGAAGCGAAGTTGTCATTGTGAGGAAGGTGGGGTTGTTTTACACCACCCTGTTCAAATGTCATTGCGAGGAGCGCAGCGACGAAGCAATCTCTGTAGGGGCCCTTCCAGCAAAGGGTGAGTCGCCCTCAAGGAAAGGTGTGGGTGAGTCCGGAGTCTTGCTGATATGGTGCCGAGGCGGTACACTCATTGAAATACTTACTGATGACACCACCCATGCAGAGACTTTCCCCAGGAGATGCCTCGGATGGGGCCGGCAAAGGCCCGGGGCGATTTCTTTCCCGCAACAAGGCTTTCATTGTCGTCTGGCTCGCTCTCCTGATCACTATGGCGGGCCTGGGCATGGTAAGCCCGCTGCTCCCCAACTTTGCTCAAGATATGGGGGCCAGTGGCATTTGGATAGCGCTTATCTTCTCCGGATATGTTTTCACCCAGGTCCCGCTCATGCCGTTCATAGGAAGGCTGTCCGACAGATACGGGAAGAAGCTCTTCCTCTGGCTTGGACTGCTCATCTATGTGATGGCTGCTGCAGGCTACTACTGGTCCCCCGGATACCGGGAGATCTTCCTCTTCCGTTTGCTTGCCGGTGTTGGTGCCGCCATGGTCGTTCCTACCGCCTATGCCTATGTTGGCGATCTGGCACCGCGCGGCCAGGAGGGGAGATACATGGGGCTGTTCAACATCGCTTTTGTAGCCGGTTTGGGTGTGGGGCCGACGATGGGTGGCCTCATCCACGACAGGTTTGGCCTGCATGCCACATTCGCCAGCATGGCCATCTTGAGCACCGCCGGGTTTCTTGTTGTCCTGTTCTTCCTGCCGGGCCGGGGGTCGTCCCGTCAAGGCGGGCAACATGATGAGCCCGGCGCTTCCTTCGCTTCTATGCTGAGAGATGGGACAATGCGGGGAATCATTGTGCTTCAACTCGTGCAGGGATTGGCCTATGGTGCCGTGGCCACATTCCTGCCGATCTTCATGACCGATGTGAGGGGTACGAGTATTGCTGCGGTAGGCGTAGTGCTGTCCGCCCGATACGTACTCAACGGATCACTGGCCTATCCTTTTGGCTGGCTGGCCGACCGGATGAACCGGGTCTTTCTGGTCACGCTGGGTGTAGCGGTGATGGCTACAGGCATTTTCTTTGTCCCCTGGGTTGGCGGCTTTATTCCTATCTTGTGCCTTTTCATAGTCCTGGGGATATTTGAAACTGTTGCCTTGCCAGCGGGCAATGCAATCACGGTGGAAAGAGGCCGGAGTCTGGGGATGGGGGCAGTCATGGGGGTATTCAACATGGCCAATTCGTCGGCTGTCGTCGTTGGTTCGATGGGTGGGGCGCTGATTGAGAGCTCTTTTGGGGTAGACTGGGTATTCCGCTGCGTCGCTGCAGCCAGTCTGGCAGGCATGGTGGTATTCAACGTGTTTATGCGGAGGTTGTCCCGCTAGGGAATCCGATATACGGCCGCTCGTGGTGGTGCTTCCGTGTCAACTCATTTAAGAAGGTAACCCAACGGTGGCCTGTTGAATCATGAAAGATGTCACCATACGGGGGTCCAGCTTTCTGTGGGTATCAACTCCTGATGTCCGGTTTTTGGTTTCGTAGGCTTGGAGGAGGCTGTTG
>JAPLHP010000034.1 GCA_026389585.1 Chloroflexota bacterium
GCCAGGCGCTGCTCGGCGTCGGGGGCAGGTATGCCCTCCATCGTCACCGCACGCTGTGGCTGGGCTCTCTTATACTTCACACCCTCTATCCTACAGATTCACGCCACTTGACCAATTTCCACAAATGAACGGACCAAGTGGACAAATCTAAGGCGATGTTGCACAATTAGCTTCGATAGCTCTGTCAAGGGGTTGTGGCACACAATGGGCATTCGTCGCAAGAACATAACACCCAAACAGAAGCACGAGGTTCTTCAGTGCCTTAAGGAGGGATTGTCTGTAGGAGCGGTGGCCGGTGCTGTTGGGCTCTGCGAGAGTACGGTATACAAAATCAGGCATGAGGCTCACAAAGCTGATCAGGTAGACCATCCCCACCAACAGACCCTCCGTAAGCTCACTCAGTGCTGGCTAGACGAGGCACGCCAATTGGACGTTTTGAAGAAGTCCATTCCTGTTATGGATCAATTCCTTTCCGCCTCCGGATTGTTGCGCCTTGCCCAAGAAGTGCAAAAGTCAGGAGGGCTAGGAAACCTTCAAACGAAATCTCAGAGCGACCATGCTTCCCAGCAGGTGCCCGAAGGGGGGCAGTGGGTTGCTCTGGCAGAAAAAGATGCCCATTTTAGCGAACTACGGGGACACCTTACCGGAGACCCAGCATTGCAGTTCTACGGGGAGATGAGCTCCGACTTTGCGGAGTTGGTGGTGATCATCCTCCACTGGACGCAAGGGCTTCAAGGCCATGTGGTTGGCCTGCTAGCAAGTACGGCCAAAGATTCGAATGTGTGGGAGGAGAGGTTGCGGCAGGACGCCCTTTTCCGGGAACAGATAGCATTAATAGACCAGCCTGCTTTCTACCTGCTGGCGTCGGAGCTGCTGATCCTAGCGATCGCCGATGTTGCTTCCAGTCCGCAGTTGGATTCCTTCAAGCTCACTCTCGAACTGCTACAGTCACAGTGGGAACACAAGTTGCAGGCCGGTTGCTCCCTCTCTGGCTTTGAGTTCAGTGCGGATAAGGTGCGCCGTTCTGCTAGAGAAGGCTGGGCCGGACACGGGTTATGGGAGAGCAGTAGTATATGGGATGACCTCAAGAAGGACCTATCAAGAGCATTGAAACTATGGCCAGCGTGGCAAACATCCAGGAATGCCTTGCAGGAGCGCCTTGCAGCCATTGCAGAACAGAAACCTTTTCCGGGCCGATGCAGTGCCTGTCCTGTGTAGTCTCCGCTACACTACATCATCGGTGAGGTGACTACAGCAGCCTCCCTATCGGCGAGACTGAGCCAGCTCCCGCTCCAAGGTGAACGGGATGTATTGCTTTGTGTCCATGACATCGCAAAACGCCAGGCTATGCTATCGCCTGGCGTTCACTACCCGTGCGTAGAGCACCATGGCAAGTGCAAAAGGCTCCTGGTCAGTGTTGATTGCATCCCCTATCCTAGGGAGTTAGAGGGAGGGGGAAACGTCACCCTCACCCTAGCCCTCTCCCATCGCAGGGAGAGGGGATTAGAGCCATCCCCTCCTGGATTCCCACGTTCGTGGGAATGACATGATGCGGGGTGCATGGTCACTCCAGAAGAGCGGGTCTTGAGACACCCTCTCTAGACCAGGCCTTCGGATTGCGAGAAACACCAAGCGTCGTGTCATCCTGTAGGGACTCTGTCCGAGGTCGGGAACTCATCTGGGACTGATGACTGATGACTGATGACTGGGACTGGGACTGATGACTGCCATCCTTCCGCTGTAGGGACATAGCTTTAGCTCTGTCCGCGGTGGGGAACCGGGGGCAAGGGACAGGGTCCCTACTTCAGGGAAGTGGCCGAGAAGGTGGATAGGCATGCTACGAAAGGCGTGGGCCATCTCTCTGATTCGTGAGCTGCCCTCTATGCCCACGAGCCATCCTTCCGCAGAAGGATGAGCTGCGATCGTGTCATTCTGAGCGCAGCGAAGAATCTCGATTGTTATGATGACTGATGACTGGGGACTGGGGACTGGGGACCTGCCCCATTTTCTGTACCAGGTGTCATGTCAGTCCTGTGGGTCATTGCGATATGGAATGAGCCTATGCAGGCCGGGTTCCCTCTCCCCTGAATTCCTTCCTCTGAATCCAGCGCGGCCTTTCGTCGGGACTGATCAAAAGGACATCTACCGGGCCGCCGACGTTCTTCGGCCTGGCCTGGAAGCGCATGGTGTCAATGGTGGTCCTCACCGCATAGATGGCGAAGTCAATGGCATCCTGGATGGTCATGGCGTCCCAGATGATAGGCGGCTTTGGCTGAGACGTGGTTGGCTGCACCAGCGAGGCGATGATGTCCGCCTGCCCGCCCCACGTAGCGCCATACAATACATTCTCGGTGTTGGGGGAAACATTCTGCCTCTGGATAGTATCCTTCGCCACGTGACAGAAGAAGACATAAGGGATGCTCTTCCTCTCCGTTCTCTTGAAGCCCGCCACATGAAATGCCGTGTCTGCCTGGGGGAAATCCCGTCTGAAGAAGTCGATCAGATTGCGCGGGATGGTGGTTACATCGTCGCTTTCATCGAGGACTTCCTCCGCAAATCTCTTGATGTGGCTCTCTATGTTTATCTTCCCCAGGAGGGATTCGCCAAAGGTGTTGATGCCCACCCTCTGGGTTGGCAGCAGGAAGGTCTTGTAAACGAAGTCGGAGCTGACCGTTTCTATCTTAGGCATAGGCTTCCCGTCGGGTGACTTTCCCTCGATGGTGATCGACTGCCTGCTGTCGGAAGCCATGACTATGCCGGTGGGCACATATATCGTTATCACAAATGACATCTTTTACCTCCCTTACCCCAATTCGATGTTACATTATACACCATGCGTATGGTAATCCCGATCGCGAATGCATGGGGGTCTGTTTGTCACGTCCTCTCAGCTGGCGCATCCTCAGTGCCTGGTGGCACAGGTCAGCGTAACAATCGAGATTCTTCGCTTCGCTCAGAATGACACGATCGTAGCTCATAGCTGATGGCTGATGGCAGAGATTGCTTCGCTTCGCTCGCAATGACACGATCGTAGCTCATAGCTGATGGCTGATGGCAGAGATTGCTTCGCTTCGCTCGCAATGACACAATCGTAGCTCATGGCTGATGGCTCATAGCTCATAGCTCATAGCTCATGGCTCATAGCAGAGATTGCTTCGCTTCGCTCGCAATGACACGATGGCAAGCTGTCACCCTGACTTTTACACGGCTTGTCACCCCGAACGACTTGTTGTCACCCTGAGCGAAGGGTCTCCTCCTCACAAAGCAAACAACGCCTATTCGTGCGACTGAGCACTGGCCGTCAGGTCGTCCTTAGCGGTCGACATTCTGCCGCTGACACCCCCGCAGTCCAAGGAAAGAGGCTTTGTTTCTGCCTTCATGACCGGGAAGATCAAGCTGGGTAAAGGCAGTGCTTCCAGGGTCATATCGCTGGCCTCCAAGAGCCTGGCAGTAGTGGAATCCTTTGATAAGATAGACACTGAGTGGCCCGACGAGATGTCGCCGCAGAGACTGCAGGAGTACAGTGCCAAGATGACAGAGTTCAGGCAAACTGAAGCTCTAGGGCCTTTCGGTATCTAGTGCAATAGCGGTCTGTCTATGGTTGGCCAGAGGTACCCTTCTTCTCCTTCTCAGCGAGTGCTTGTTTTATCCGCTTTTCCCGCCTCCACCGCCGCACCTCGATCCAGAGAAGGAAGGCGAACATGGCATAAGCGACGACAGCCAGGAAGCTATCGAATTGCCGCGAGTTATCTTCCTCACCAGTAAAGGCTTGTACAGTCATAAAGATAGCAACAACCAGCCACGCCACAATCATGAAGAGCCGGAAGGTGTTGGCCCCACTTCTCTGACGTCTGATCCTGTTCGGGTCTCTTTGCGGTGATCTAAACATCGTGAACCTCAACTACCCAGTTTCGATGTTCCCAGCGTAACGGAAGCCGAGTTGAATGTCAATGACGGGGATAGAACTACAAGAAGAGGGATGCTAAATATGGTGGCTAATGATAAGGGCATTGGGGGTCGGGACCAAGGTAGTCTTCACTGCCTTCAGCCCGCGCATAGGCCAGCGCTATCGCCCGGCAGCCCCGGCATACCGGCCAGTAGCGGCATGAGTGGCAGCCGCCGCGATAGTCCTCCCGCGTCCTCAGTGACCACAGCACCGGCGATTCCGCCCAAAGCTTGCGGAAAGAGTCCCTTTTGATATTCCCGATGGGCAAGTCCATGCGCCGGCAGGGCATCACCGTACCATCAGCGGTGATGGTCACACCGAAGACGCCCGCAGCACAACCACCCATCGGCATATCCGTCTGAGGGATATCGCCATCCATTTCGGCAATAACTGCCAGAGGGTCGCGAGAGGTAACGTTAATCTTGCTGCTGCTCCTGTACCGGCGCAATTCATCATAGAAGAGGGCTACCTCCTCGCGGGTCAATGCCTCACCCATAAGCGCCTTCCCTCTGCCGGAAGGGACCAGCCGCGAAAAGGCGATGCCACTCACCCCCAGTTCCTCAGCCACATGGACCAGTTCACCAGCCTCGGCCATGTTGAGCCTGGAAACAGTGAGGTTGATATTAGTCTCAACACCCTCACCCACCAGGTTCTGGATACCTTCCAGGGCACGCTGATAAGACCCCTGTCCTCTCAAGCTATCATGTGTGGCCTCGAGTCCATCAAGGCTAATCTGCACATCAGCCACCTGCGCCCTTTTCAGTTGCCGGGCTCCTCGGGGGCCTATGAGAGTCCCGTTGCTCATCAGCGATATGGCGAACCCGCATCCAGATGCATAGCCCAGCACTGCAAACAGGTCGTCGCGCAGCAGCGGCTCGCCGCCGGTAAAATGAAGGCCGGGCGATATGTTCATGTCATAAGCTACCGCCCAGCCTTCGACTGTTGTCCGTATGCTGCTGATCGCCCCGCAGATTTCCTCATAGTTCATCTCCGGCACTGCTCCCGATTGGTAGCAGTGCCGACAGACCAGATTACACTTCTCTGTCAGATGGAACTGAACAAAGAAATCAAACGGGGTACCCTGCATTCAGCAATCCTCTGTTGCCAAACTGGCAACTACTTTCCCTTTCAGGACTTTCAAGCGAGGCAATTCCTGACCAGAGCCTTGCTTCTGGCCATTGCCTCCTTGAATCTCTGAAAGAATCTGGCTTCACTTTCCTGAGATTCCCTGCTCATGGCCTGTCCCTCCTTTCTTCAATAATCGTAGGGGACTATTTCCCTCAATCCTCTGTTTGGCAGCTATGCTACCGTATAATTCTAAGGCTGTCAAGGGTTTTGCCTGCTTACCATAACCAGCGAAACATACTCTGAGGATATAATCAGGGCAGCTAAGAGCAGGTGCACCCCGCAACAGTTCCCATGCCGAGGGCTTAGTTGCAGGAATAGGCGTTATTGGCTTTATGGGGACTGATGACTGATGACTGATGACTGGGGACTGGGACTGGTGACTGGTTGCACGAATAGGCCTCATTCGCTTTATGGGAAGAGACCCTTCGCCTTCGCTCAGGGTGACAAACCGCATGAATACCGGGGTGACAAACCGTATAAACACCAGGGTGACATGTAGCCCACTGTGTCATTCTGAGCGAAGCGAAGAATCTCGCAGTTATGGCCGAGATTGCTTCGTCGTCCTTCTGCAGAAGGACTCCTCGCAATGACATGATGCGGCGTGCATGGGCACTCCAGAAGAGCGGGTCTTGGGACGTCCTCTCTAGACCAGACCTTCGGATTGCGAGAAATACCAAGCGTCGGGTCATCCTGTAGGGACTCTGTCCGACCTCAATAAGTAGAGAAGTACCCCATCTTCATGTCAAAGCTCTTGAAGGCTGGCTCTGCTGCCGCCCGAGGAAGTCAAGGACAACACGATTGGCTTTATCAGCAGCCTCCCACACATAGCCGTGTCCAGCGCCTTCCACGAGGACCAGCTCAGCATTGGGTATCCTCGACGCCAGAATTCGGGAGTTCTCCACAGGGAGTGTCTTGTCACCCGTCCCCGCTATTACCAGCGTGGGGACCTTGATCTGCGGCAACCTGTCGTAGGTGTCGAAGCTGGCGATCGCCTCTGTCTGTCTCTTAAACCCATGCAGTGAAGGTGGAGACTCTGCCCCTTTTATCAGCCACTCCCGGACTAGATCGGGGTGATTCTCTACAAACGAGTCACTGAAAGTCAGCGCTGCTGAGACTCTCACCATCTCCGCGGGCGGAAGATTGAGCAGGTTAAACAGTTGGCTGACGGTCTCCTGGGGCGCTACCGCGGAATGAATTCCGCCGCAGGACGTGGCTCCCAGGACCAGACTGCTCACTGCATTGGGATAGCAGAGGGCAAGCTCCTGTGCGATCATGCCACCCATAGAAAGGCCGTATACATGTGCCGCAGCCATACCCAGGCCATTGAGCACTCCCAGCGCATCGTGCACCAGCATATCCATGGTGTAGACCGTATCCGGCTGATCAGTTCGGCCTACTCCTCTGTTGTCGAATGAGACTACCCTGTACCTGCGAGAAAAGAGAGCCATCTGCTGCCACCACATGCTGGAACCACCACCCAACCCCATCAACAGAAGCAGAGGCTCACCATCTCCCCGGACCTCGTAGTAAACGCTGATATCATTGGCTTTCAGGAAGGGCATTGGACTTGTTCACCTCCATTCGGCCAGTCGTTCACCGGGGCTTTCTGCTGGCTCTCTTACCCCCGGCCCCCGCCCATTCTCTTCCTGTGATTCTCTGGCCTACTTCATCTATACCTGCGAGGTCTCTCTCAGTCATTCCCCGGATATTCAATCCCTCAACTGGGTCCATTTATCCACCTCCCTTGCGACCTTGGCATGGCCTGCTCCGCGTCAAGGCAATTATACCACCCAACCTCAGCTTGGATAGAAAGAGGGGGATTCCCCGGCAGTGAATTTGCTCAGGCGATATGGTATATTTCTTCTGCCATGGCTGCAAAAACTGGAATGGAGGGAACAATGAAGCAGAAGTACAAGGTAGTATCCGGCAGTCAAATATTGCACCCGCCATACGATAGTGAGCATACACCGGCAAGACAGCTTGAGGAGTTTCTTAATGGAGAGAGTGACCAGGGATGGTCATACAAGGCTACCCTATCACATGCAACAGTGGAGCTCGGACTCTCTGTGGAGACCAGTCTCTCTATTGATTTTGTGATTCTGGAAAAGGATACCGAGTCATATTAACAGCCGATGCCCTGAGGCGAAGCATCCTCAACCGGCTGTCGTTTGCCGCAGGACTTCTACTCAAGCCCTGTACTCACCGGGTGAGAGCAGCCTGAAGTTCTACAAGACGCTATTGGGTCAAGCTATATCGGATTCATCGTTATCTGAGGTATCCTCTTTGATGAACAGATAGAGCATCGAGCCAAAGAACAGCGGAATAGATAGAAAGGCAAGTACTGCTATCCAGTAATCCATCAGGGGCGTTCCTACCCTAATGCCTTACCCAGGTAGTACGGCCAGACCACCAATCCAAGTATGATTTTCCACCATACCAGATTCGCATAAGCGATGGTGAATAGCCAGCCGGCAAACCAGAAACCCCCTGCGACAGGCGCTCCACCTGGACTGTGATGGTGATGGTGCTTGTGTTCGCATTCGTCTGTCATGCTACCCTCCTTCTGTACGTTAATGCCGTAGGAACTGTTACCTGCCTCCGATCATCTTCGCCACGGACAGTATCATGATAGGGCAGATGGTGTCAATTATTGAGAGCAGCCTGAAGTTCTATAAATCCCCATTGGGATAAGGGCAAACAGCACCAAGGAGGCGGGCTCAACCGCTCCTACAGCACGCTTGTCAGGAGAAGGACTGTGAATACCACAACTACGATGCCTATAATGGCACCTGCTGCACTGCATCCTGCACACATTATTCCCCACCCCCTGGAGAGATTATACTACCGGTTTCCACAGGTGCAAAGGGGTGAAGAGACTTGGTTCCTCTATTGGCTTCTTCTCCTCTACCATGCCTCTGACAAGATGTCAGGTGAAACTGGAGGCTCTGTCCTAGCGAGTGGACAACAGCCGGCGGTGCGATGATGTGAATAGCGGCTCCTTCAGCCACTCCTCTCGCGCCTCGTCAAATTCCTTGATGATGGCTGTCATTTTGGCTGCCGTGAGGTCGCCGCAATCTCTACTGCAGCGTTTGTCCCACCACGCACGGCACCGTAGCCACCCGGGGCAACCATCATCAGTGCTGGCATTCATCAAGCAGCACTCATCAAGGTACTCGCCGACCGTCTTGAATCTCCTCCCAAGTAGAGGCTCGCAACTAAAAACTCTTCGCATGTCCCCCTCTTTCTAAGGACATCAAGACCGACTGCCAGCCATTTGGTTGGCAGGCTGCTCTTCTCCGCTAATGGAGGGCCGTAGCCTTCCGTGTCTCGATTTCTCTCTCTTGCCTTCCTGCTTTCATTAAGTCTGGTTCAATGCCGCTCGCGAGTGAATATTATGTCGCAGCACGCATATCGTGATAGGATTGAAACATGCCCTGCATAGGCCTGTCAAGTTTACTATGCACGAGCATGACTTTTGGGGAAAGGTTGATGGTTGGTAGATGGGGACATAATGTGCATGGTTTCAGAAAGGTACTGGTCAGTACAGCGTGGAGTTCCAGAGGGCACCGCTGCGTCGTTGTCCAGGGAAAATGTCGGGGTGCACTGTTCAGCGATTTTGTCAGTGGAGCACCTCGGCGTATGCATTCGCATCGCCACAGTAATCTGCAGCCGCAGGCAGTGACGATCTACCCGCACTCTGATCTGCTCCAAACGGGAGTGCCCTACGGCTATTCTTGCTTCTTGGCCCTGGCTTTCGGTATGCCGGCTGTCCAACCGCCGTCAATCACTATGGATGTGCCGGTGACGAAAGAGGAGTCATCACAAGCCAGGTAGAGCGCTACCCTGGCCACTTCCTCAGGCTGGCCGAACCTTCTCATGGCCTGCGCCTGTTTGAACGGCGGGGGATTGTTTGAATCAAAGCCAGCGGACAGTGGCGTTGTTATGCCACCGGGGCAAATGCAGTTGATCCTGATGTTTTTGTCGGCATACTCCAGGGCCATGGTCTTGGTTAGCTGTATGACCCCTGCCTTGGAGGTGCAATAGGCTGGCAAACCGGGCAGACCGATCATGCCCGCGGAGGAAGCGGTGTTGACTATGATGCCGCCGCCCTGGCTGAGCATTATGGGGATGGCGTACTTCGAACCCAGGAATACCCCCCTCAGATTCGTGGCGATGATGTTGTCCCACACTTCCTCCGGCGTGTCAGCAGTCATAATGTACTTGCCCATGACGCCGGCATTGTTAAACAGGATGTCAAGCTGTCCATAGGTGGCGAGAGTCAGCCTGACCATCTTCTGCACGTCGGGCGACTTGGACACATCTGCTTCGACAAAGACGGCCTGACCGGCGGCCTCTTTGATCATTCTGACTGTCTCGTTTCCCCCTTGAGTCACAATATCATCCACCACGATCCTGGCTCCCTCTTTGGCAAAAAGGAGTGCGGTAGCGCGCCCAATTCCCGACCCAGCTCCTGTGATCAGAGCTACTTTTCCAGCAAGTTTACCCATTTTCACCAGTTCTCCTTTCACCAGCCTTGGGATGACACCGATATGGTACCGTCCCAGTTTCCGTTATTATACGCAGAGAGATCACGCCATGCATAATCAAGAGAAGTCCTCTTCCTTGGGATTGCTTCGGCACATTGTGCCTCGCAATGACACTGCAATCTGTGAATCAGGTGAAGTTCTCCTCCTTAATCCGTGAGTTAGACACCCCGCACTATGGCAGGGATGCAGCAGTTGATATATGGAGCCATACTCTGTTATTATTGGCTTGGCGCGACCGGCCCCCCAACTGCCGGAGGCAAATCCCAGACCAGTGGCTGAGACAGCCATGGTGATTGGAGGACAAGATGTCAGATGGCACTGAGATCAACATCCGCCAGGCAAAGTCCGGAGACGTGAAGGCGATAGCCGTTATCCTGCGTGGGCTGGGCTGGTTCACCTATATGAATGAGGAGACCCCGACGGACACAGAGCGGCGTATTACCAGGCAGATCAACCTGTGTCATGCCGATAAGAGCCATACGGTGCTTGTGGCTGAAGACCGGGGCAGTGTAGTCGTGGGGTATGCGGCTGTCCACTGGCTGCCGTACCTGATGCTGCCGGGTTCCGAGGGCTACATCTCGGAGTTGTTCGTCAGTGAATCAGCGCGGGGAAAAGGGATTGGCACCAGGCTGCTCGCGGCAGTGACGGCACAGGCAATGAAACGCGGCTGCACCCGTCTGATGCTGGTGAACCGCCGCAGTCGCGACTCATACAGGAGGGGCTTCTACAGCAAGCTGGGGTGGGAGGAGCGGGGGGAGTTTGCCAATTTTGTCCTCCGTCTGCCGGCGAAGGCATGATATCAGCCCTGAAAGGCAATCCCTGAATTCTATCCGCCGTTTCCGGCGCGCGTGATATCCTCCTCAGAGAATAACGCGGGGGCGGTTCGAGAACCGCCCCACACCATGTCATTCCCGTGGAAACGGGAATCCAGGTGGGGCCCCCCACGGTCTGTGGGCAGCACAAATGTAGCGCAGGTCTTTAGACCTGCCTGTGTGGGTACCATCCTTCCCTTCATGTGGGTGTCATCCTTCCGCAGCCTGGAGCCGGGGATTAGTGGACTCTGTCCCTACTGAAGGGAGACCCTTCGCCTTCGCTCAGGGTGACAAAGCACATAAATATCAGGGTGACATATTGCATAAGAGTCAGGGTAACATATTGCCCACTGTGTCATTCCCTCTCCCTTTGATGGGAGAGGGCTAGGGTGAGGGTGACGTTTCCCCCTCCCTCTACCTCCCACCCGCCCGGGGAGGGAGAACAGGTAGATTCCTGTCCCCGTGTCATTGCGAGGAGTGCAGCGACGAAGCAATCTCTACTATGAGCTATCAACCATGAGCCATCCTTCCGGAGAAGCGCGACGCCCTGCAGCCAAAAGCGGAGAAAAGGCCCGGCGAGTGCCGTATAATAAAGTGACCGGGGATATCCGTGATTCTCTATAAGGGCGGTGAGCGATGGCAGCAAAGTACAGTGACCTGAACGGTTACTTCGAATACAAGGGAAGGCAATTTGCGGAGAGGTGCACCAACTGCGGATTGTGCCTGGAGGCCTGCCCCGTCTTTCCTCTGACGAAGGCGGCCCATATAGGGCCGAAGGCTGCCATGGAAAAGGTGACCGATCTGCTCAAGGGTGGTGAGCCATCCGAGTCGGCCTACGAAGTCGTCTTCAGTTGTAACCGCGGTTGCGGGCTGTGTGCCAAGGCATGCCCTGAAGGGCTCATGCCCTATTATCTGGGTTTCATACCGGCAGCCGCCAGACTGGCCAGCGCCGGAATGAAACTCCCGGCGCTCACCTACCAGCATCTGCCCGGACACCGCTACAACTTTGCCAGCGTCTTTTCTGCCCTTCAGGTTAAGCCTTCAGAGGTGCGCTGGATGAGAAAGCCGCCACCCAACCCTGAGCCTGCAGAAGTGGTCCTCTTCACCGGATGCGCTCCGCTGGGCATCCCCCACAACCTGCTGGAAGCCATGGACATCCTGGACAGCATGGGGACAGACTTTGTCACCCTTGCCGGCGGCGAGCTTTGCTGCGGGATGGCCCATACGCTGTGGGGCGATCTGAAGGCTGCCCAGAGCATGGGACAGGAGCTTGTCTCGGCCATTGCCGCCTTTCGTCCCAAGAAGGCGGTGTTTTTCTGCAGCGGCTGCTATGTGATGTGCCTGGGCACACTGCCCCGGTTCGGCGCTGTTCCCTTTCAGTCTTATGAGCTGGCCCAGTTCCTGCTGGACAACCTGGACAAAATCCCTCTCAAGCATAAAGTGGACAGGGTGGTCACGGTGCACGATAGCTGCCATGTGGCCCGCCTGGGGACATTCGATCTAACGCGGCGGCTTCTCCAAGCTATTCCAGGCATTACCCTTGTGGAGATGGCCCACAACCGGGCGGATGCCCTCTGCTGCGGAGGCTACACCAACACTGCGCGTCCGGAGATAAGCGGACCGATGCGCCGGGCACCCATGAACGAGGCCAGGGCCAGCGGTGCCGGAGTCATGGCTACTCTCTGCACCGGCTGCCAGCAGAGCTTTGCCCCCCTCGAACGCCAGTATCCCTTTGAGGTCCGCAACTACATCAGCCTTCTGGCCGAGGCCGTCGGAGTGCAACACGAAGACAGATTCAAGAAGTATGTCAGGTTGGCCAATGCCTCCGACGTAATAGCCCAGGCCCGGGACTACATCCGCGCCAGCGACTTCACCCCGGAGGAGATGGAGAGGGTACTGCCCGACTACCTCAACCGCTATTGCCTCAAGAATGGCATCCCCTGAAGGCCTCTAACTATTTTTATGCCCGGCCAGCGTGCTGGTGGGAACCATTTGCTGGAGCGGGGCCCCCACTTCTTGATGTGACTTAAGTTACGGAAATGCTTCCCTGGTGCGGCCATAATAACGGTAGTTAGAAACGTCCAGGATTTGGGTGCGTGTAAGAGCACAGTCTTGGGAACAAGGAGGCGAAACATGTGGTGCGGTGGGCATGAAGGTATCGGCTGGTGGCCGGTAGTTGGCGGAGTATTTATGCTGCTATTCTGGGGAGGAATTGTTGCCCTGGTGATCTGGGGGATCAGCAGAATGGCCAGGGGCAGGGGTTGTGGGCCAGGTAGCCGGGAAGGTGGTCCGCTGGATATTGCCAAGAACCGCTATGCCCGCGGCGAGATCAGCCGGGAAGAGTTCGAGCAGATCAAGAAAGACCTGTCTTAGTTCAGGAGAGGCAATCAAAGGCGCGCGGTGGGGTGGGCGGAGGAAACGAAACCCACCCCTCTTCTTTTTTTGATATTACTGATCAGCCTTCTTCCTTTGCGTTAGCTCCTGTATTATCCTCTTGTAGGTCTTCTCCCCAACACATTCCTTGGCGTACTCACACCACTCGACGCACGATACCAGATCGTTATAGATCGCCAAGCCACACTTGAGGCACTTTGCGCTGGCCTCGTTGGAGAAGACCTCAATTTCCTCACCACATCTGGGGCAGTCCCTTATCTCCAGCCTGGGCATGCGAATGCCGGCAGCGCCCGGGCATTGATTCATCATCGCTCTACCTCCACGCTGCACCCCCTTGGGGCTTTGTTCTGCATCTTCACGGCTTTCAGTCGCTTGTACCTTCAGGCGGACCTTGCAGGGCTGTCAACTGTGCCTGTGGTGAATTATAGCACCCTTGCATAACGTGATATAATCTCACAAAAACCCTGGTGTCGCTTGATGACAGGACACTGCGGGGTGTCCTGGTTTCCCGAAGCGGTTCTGGAGTGAGCGAGACCTTACAATTCGGGAGACAGCCCTCTTGAGGGCTGAAAATATAAAGAAGGAGGGAGCAAGGTTATGAAGAAGTACCTGGCTGAGTTGATCGGGACCTTCGTCTTAGTCCTCGGTGGGTGCGGGAGCGCGGTGATTGCCGGTGACTACATAGGGAAACTCGGCATAGCATTGGCGTTTGGTTTGACCGTGCTGATCATGGTCTACACTATTGGGAGGATATCGGGGTGCCACATCAATCCAGCAATTACGGTGGCAATGTGGGTGGCCGGCAAGATCAAGTCCAAGGATGCCGCCTTCTACATCATCTTCCAGTGCGTTGGGGCTATCATTGCTGCGGCGGTGCTCCTGGCCATTGCCCACGGCCTGCCCGGTTACTCCCTTGACGATGGTCTGGGTCAGAATGGTTATGGGTCTAATTCCCCCGCAGGGTATTCTCTTGCCGCGGGTTTCATCTTTGAGGCTGTGTTCACTGGGATATTCCTTTTCGTGATATTTGGCTCGACCCACAAGGCAGCGCCCGGCGGATTTGCGGGGATATCGATCGGGCTAGCGCTGACTCTTATCCATCTGGTGGGAATTCCTATAACGGGAACGTCTGTCAATCCGGCCAGGAGTTTTGGGCCTGCGGTTCTTGTTGGAGGAGAGGCGCTTAGCCAACTGTGGCTCTTCATCGTCGCTCCCATCGTCGGTGCTGTCGTGGCAGCCATCTGCTGGAAAACCGTATTCGAAAAAGAAGAAAAAGAAGGATAGAAATCCGACCCCAAATCCACGCAAGTGGTAATCCAGGTGGGGATATCTGCAATTCCCTCTCCCTTTGATGGGAGAGGACTGGGGTGAGGGTGATGTTTCTCCCTCCCTCTAGCTCCCTCCCGCCAGGGGGGGGAGAATGGGTGTCATTCCCGCTTGCGCGGGAATGACACGGTCAGGTCGTCCTTCTGCGGAAGGATGACACCCACTGTGAGAATCCACGGATTTGGCAGAATGATGTGCAGCTGACATTACAAAGCATATAGTGCCTGTTTCTGCAACTAAGCGCCCGCTCCGTGTTGCGCCCGCTCCATGCGTCCATGTATATTACTGTTAAACATTTGTTTCACAAAGGAGGTAGGCTATGGCCAAAATTCAGTTAGCATTCATCTACCTGGTACCGGACGGTGATCCCAGGGAACATCGGGCAGTCATCTCCAAGAGTGCCCTCTTTGATCTCACAGTGGTGGGGGTGAAGGACTACCAGCAGGCGGCCCAGACAGCACAGGATCTGGTTAAGCAGGGAGCCGTGGCTATCGAACTCTGCGGCGGTTTTGGACATGTTGGCCTGGCCAGGATAGTCCAGGCTATTGGCAACAAAGTACCCGTCGGAGCAGTGCGTTTCGACTGCCATCCAAGCCTGGGATTCAAGAGTGGCGACGAGATGTTCGATACAAAATAGATGAAATCACAGTATAGTGACCTTAGCCCCCTTTTTGAGCCTCGCGGTGTTGCTGTTATTGGTTCAATGAGGGAAGGCTATGGTGAGGGCCACACCGTCATACGGAACATGGTAGATTTTGGCTTCTCCGGCAGGATCTACCCCATCAGCCGTTCGAATGAGTCGGTTTTGGGTATGAGAGCCTATCCAGGTGTCAATGATGTGAATGATCCTGTTGACCTGGCTGTTGTGGTCACGCCTCCGGCAACGGTACTGGCATTGATTGAGCAATGCGGCCGGAAGGGAATAAAGGCTGTCATCGTTGAGACTGAGGGTTTTGCTGAGGCCGGACAGGACGGGGCCAGGCTTCAGCGGCAACTGGTAGAGGTGGCCCGCCGTACCGGGATGCGTCTCCTGGGGCCGAATACACTGGGCATTCTCAACACCAGCAACGATCTGGTGACTGAGCCCTATCCCTATGGCCGCAACAAGCCCCCGAGCGGAGGCATAGGCTATTCCAGTCAGACCGGCCTCCTCACCTTCGGGGTACATCCCATTAGAGACAAGGCCTGTCCGATCAGCAAGGTGTGCGACTTCGGCAACAAGTGCGACATCAACGAGGTTGACCTCCTCCCCTATCTGGCAGATGACCCCGGGACAAACGTGATCGCGATGCATCTGGAGGATGTGAAGGATGGCCGGAAGTTCATGGATGTGGCGCGGAGGGCCGCTGCCCGGAAGCCGGTGCTCATTTTCAAAACGGGCCGGAGCGAGGCAGGGGCGAGAGCCGCAGCCTCTCACACTGGCGCACTCGCCGGAGATGATCAGGTTCATGAGAGTGCCTTTAAGCAGGCGGGGGTTATCAGACTTAATAGCTGGCGGGAGTTCTGGGAAGTACCCAAAGCCCTGTCCCTGCAGCCATTGCCCGGGGGCAACCGGATCGCTATTATCACTGCCACCGGCGGGGCAGGCGTCATATCGCTTGATGCGGCAATAGAGGCCGGGTTAACCCCGGCCATTTTCGGGGCCAGCACAGTGACGCAACTGGAGAGGCTGTCCCCCAGGTTAGTCAACAATCCGGTTGATGTAGGTCCTCTCATGGCTGTCCGGGACAAGCCCTTTACCATCTATGAGGAAGTGGTGCCGCCAGTGCTTGCCGATGACAACGTAGACTGTGCGACGATTGTGTGCCACCTGGGGCCGTTGATTGTAGACGTCTTCAGACGTCTGGCGCCGCAAATAGCAAATATCTCCAAGCCGGTGACCGTCTTTGGCTATGGAATTGATCTGGCTGTAATGGAGGAGTCGGCACGGCAGTTGCAAGCGCTGGGATTGCCGACTTATCTCGACCTGGATCTGGCCGTCAAAGCGCTGGGCATTGCTGCCGAGTACGCCAGAATCAGGTCGGACGCTGATCACCAAGGGGTCCGGTAGCTTCGTAGATGCCAGCGCCTACCGTGAATTTCCTGTATTCCTGATACCCTCCTCCATTTTCCATGCCAAGGCACTGCCTTCAGGGAACAACGACGATGGTTGGCTTTCCCTGCGGTTCTCTGCTACCCTAAGTTTTCACTGATTAGTGCGGTGCTTTGTCCGATGAATGAAGTGACCCCGGGCGCAACTGAGAGCAAGAGCAGATATGGCCTGGTGATGGTCGCTTTCTCGTTTGCCATTGCCTTCATGCTGCACCTCCTGCTCTTCTCCACCGCACCGATGGTCGACGTCGTTATGGAGGAGATGCACCTGTCCCATGCCGGTTTCGGTCTCGTCTTCTCGGCAGCGATGATCAGTCTGGTCATCTTCAGAATACCCTGGGGCCTGGTAGGCGATAGAATCGGCTATCTCAATGCTTTCCGTATAGCCTTACCCCTCACGGCGGGCTTTGCTGTGCTGAGGGCATTCGCGCCGGGATATGTGATTCTCCTGCTGAGCCAGTTTCTTCTGGGGACGACCCTGGCCATGGTGCTCCCTTGCCTGCCGCTCATTGTGAAGGAGTGGTCACCCGGGAGGCCGGGACTCTCCACGGGCATCTACGTTTCGGGTTTCGCTGCCGGCAATGCCACTGCCCTGGGGCTGACGCCGCAGTTGCTCAAGGTACTGGAGTGGAGAGAGGTGCTCCTTGTTTACAGTGGACTGGCAGCAGCGATATGCCTGCTGTGGCTGGTCTTTGCCAGAAGCACAGCGAAGGGTGAATCCAGCTTGCGGCTTGACAGCTTCGCCAGGATTATCAAGGACAAGTATGTCTGGGTGCTATTGCTTTTCATGATGGCATCTATGGGCAGCTACGATACGCTGGCTACCTGGATGCCAAAGGTGCTGGAGATGAAGGGGCTCAAGGAGTCGCTGGCTACTATTCTTCCCCTGGGATTCTTTCTGGCCGGGCCAATCGTTGGCCTCATCTCAGACAGGTTCAGTAATACCAGGTTGATCGTCGCTGTCTCGGGGATCGTGGCTGCCATATCCATTGTGGGCATAAACTATGCTCCTTTTCCTCTAGTGCTCCTGTGCCTCTTTCTGGCGGGGTTCAGCACTATCGGCGTGCTTACCATCAGCCTGGCCATGCCCACCAAGCACCAGCGTCTCTCGGCTACTGCCGGCAGTGTCGTTGGGCTTACCTCGGCACTGGGCAATGTCGGTCCCCTCGCTATGCCTGTGCTCTTTGGTTTCCTCATAGATGTTACCGGGACCTTCTACGCCTCGGTTCTCAGCGTAGCTGCGCTGGCTGGCATTGTCTTCATCCTTGGCTCCAGGTTTAGTGAGGAAAGTCCTCCAGGATGATTTTGAACCTGAACCTTGCAGGATGCCTACACCTTATGGTGGTGCGGCGACGAAATGCCGAACGATATGAACAGGCATGAGAGGCAAGAAAAGAGATATAATAACAAATGAGGATCAGGAGTCCGGGGTTGCCATGGGGAAGGTCCCCGGAGGCCGCTATGATGAACAAGTACCGCACCGATCTGCTCTACCGTGAGGTGCAGCACTTCCGCCAGGTGTGGCTGTGGGTTCTGTTGCTGGGCATTTCCTCCGTGAGCATATACAGTGTCGTACAGCAGTTGATCCTGGACAAACCCTTTGGCAATAACCCCGCCCCGGATATCTTTGTGGTCATCATCGGACTTATCTTTGGACTCGGCTTCCCCATTTTCTTCTACAGGATTACCCTGACGACGCAGGTCACCAGTGACGGCCTGTACTTCAGGTTCTTCCCGCTGCATCTCTCTTTCCAGAAGATATCGCTGGAAGATCTGAAGGCTTACGAAGCTATAACCTACAGGCCTCTCAAGGAGTATGGCGGTTGGGGCATTCGTTACGGGGCAAAGGGCAAGGCTTATAACATCAGCGGCAATCGCGGGGTGCAGTTAGAGCTCTCCAGTGGCAAAAGGATACTGATCGGCTCACAGAAGCCTGAAGAACTTGCCGGAGCCATCGGTTCGGCTGTGAAAATGCTGAGGAGATGAAGGAGGAAGAGGATGCCTATTTACGAATACGAGTGCTCCAGATGTGGCCACAGGTTTGAACTACGCCGCGGTGCAGATGAGAGCGACAGTGACATAAAGTGTCCCGTCTGTGGCAGCGAACACCCTCGAAGGGTTCTCTCCAGCTTTGCCACAGGGTCTTCAGGTGAGGCTTGTGCCCCTGCCAGGCGCACCTGAGGCGCAGGTAAGTGAGGCAGGTTGCCTCACGGGAGCCAGCTAAGGGCAATCATCAGCCATGATGATTGCCGACCTATTCATACCGCAGGGCTTCTGCGGGATAGATCCTTGATGCATGCCAGGCTGGCAGCAGAGTCATGAGGAGAGAAGCGACGTAGGTTATTCCCACAATTATCACAATCTGCATCCAGGGAATGTGGAATTTCAACCCCTCCATCTGATCAGACATGAAGTTGATGACATTGTGGGATAGGGCCAGCCCCAGCACTACCCCGATGAAGATGCCCAGCAGCGCTACTAAGGAAGACTCCAGCAGGAAGCTCAGCTGCACCGTGCGCCGCTGGTATCCTATGGCTCTTAGTACCCCTATCTCATGACGCCTCTCCACCACGGCCCTGGTGCTTATCACCCCCAGGGCGGCAATGCCTACTACCAGGCCGAGGGACATGAAGCCCTGGAGCAAGGAGTTCACGGCGAAGATGGCCTTGCTACCCTCATCCAGCATTTCCTTTACTGATGTGGCTTCCATGCCGTGGGTGAGGAATGCCGTATCAAGGGCATCGGCTACCGCTTTGGCATCCACACCTTCGTTCAACTGGAAGAGATAGGTCGTAGGCACTAAAGCGGCGGGCCAGGCCAGGCCCAGCGTCGTCTGGGAGGTGTAGACCCCGTAGTTGAAGCTCACCGATTCGAGGACGCCGATGACAGTGAGCTTTATCTGCTGGCCGCTGTACGGGTCCTGCATCTCCACTTCTATGGCAGTGTCTATGCTCTTGTCCTCCTGGTATATCCCCTCCAACTGGAAGTCCTCCCCGCCTCCCCCGAGCCCGAACTGGTTTCGAGAGGGCACCATATCGGAGCTGACCACCGCCAGGTTTGGTTTATCTCCGATATCCTGCCATATCTCCTGAGGAGAGGTATAGCCTTTGGCCATGAGGGCGAACTTGAAGGTGTTGGTATTCAGGTAGGTATTGTCCACGCCGTGGACAAGGTACGGTTTCCACTCCTGGCTTTTGGCATCGACCTGGCGAATCTCCAGAGGCAGCGTGGATTGGCCGGCAATGGCCTTGAAATCGTCAGCGTTAAGGCCAGGAGCGGCGGCAATGGCGGCGTGAATATCAGGGATAGGGTTGGTCACTGTACCCTGCACATCATAGCCGCCGGAGAATGACTCCACATCTTTTAGGGCAGCCGTGGTCGAAGTGATGATCGCGGACATGAAGATCATAGTGAAAATCACCAGGGAGAACATGGCCAAAGTTAACCCGGTACGCATACGGTTCTTCATGGGATAGGCCAGGGCTGTTCTCAACGCCGGGACCACGCCTCTAAGACGGCTCGCTGCAATCGTGAGAATGCGTAGCAAGATGTCCAGGTTGTAAGTCACCACCCAGACGGCACCGAGAACCATGATCATTCCGCTGAGAAAGAACATCTCTATCCCCATGCTCAGGTCGCCAAACAATACCTCCAGGACATCAATAGGAAGCAGGGTCCAGACCAATAGAGCGATCCCGGCCAGGGTGAACGCGATTCTCTCCTTTACACCAAAACAGCGCAGCAGAAGTGCCAGGCCTATGATGAATAGCGAGATCCCAATGTAAAGAGAGGTGCCACTACCGGAGGAAACTCCACCGAGAGATGACATTAAACCAATGAACAGCACCAGTAAGGCCAGAACCAGCCCCCGGCGTCCTACTTTTTCAAATCTGGGCTCGGGGATATCCCTGATAGCCCTGACGATGTTCAGTCGGCTCACCCTCCAGGATGCGACAGCAACGGTGATGAAAGTGACGAGCATCCCCAGAGTGAAAGCCACCACCAGGCTCCTTGGTTCAAAATGGAAGGCTAGATCCAGCTGGGTATTCTGGAAAATGCGAGCCATAATACCCGCTATGGCGAAGGTTAGCGCCACGCCCAGAACTACCCCCACCAGGGCAGCCCCGAGATCATAGGCCGTGCCTTCAAAGATAAACATCTCGATCAGGTGGTGCCGCTTGGTCCCCACTGCTCTGGCCATACCCATCTCTGACTTGCGGGCTGCGGCCAGCATCATGAAGATGAGTAAGATGAGCAACACCCCGGCGGCGATGGAGAAGAGGCCAATAGCCACGAATATAGTGGTGAATGCACTGCCAGCGGTATCGGCTTCTTTCAGCGTATCCTGCTTCACCGTCTGCACCTTGAGTCCGGTGCCTTCAAGAAGGTATTCCAGCTTGCCTTTGACCTGGTCACTGTATTTGGCTCCATCCACCGGGCCGCCATAGTTAGAGACGTAAATAGCGTTAATTTGCCCTTCTTTGCCCAGGATTTCCTGGGCCATTGAAAGCGGCATGATCAGAGTCGAAAGACTGTTCGATGAAGAGCCCTTCACGGCTGCCTTGAGCTTGAGCACGGTAGGTTGCTCCCCTAAGAAGAGGTAAAGCATATGGTCAGGCTTGGCGTTCAGATCCTCTGCTGTCTTGTCATCCAGGTAGACTTCGTTTTCACCCAGGTCGTCGAGAGTGACCACCTGACCCTGCGTGTCCTTCATCTCTGAAAAGGTATTCATATATTGAGCGTCGGGGGCAAAGACGGCGATGCCGGAGAGTTTCTTTTGTGAAGTGACATCTATCAATGGTGCTGATTCAGTGATAGCAGGTAGGAGCCTGTCAACCTTGTCGTAACCCAGAAGGTATGTGCGCATTTCGTCGAAACGGGAATAGTCGAAGTAGTTCGAGCCGCCGGGGGAACCGAGGTCGCCGGCGCTGACTACTTCGTCGGTGTTGCCCAGACCGCGTGCTGCGAGAGACCTGATGGTGTAAACGATGGTGTCTCCTGTGCCGAACGCACTGGTGATGATGACGGTGCTCAACATGAGGCCCAAGATGATGAGCGCTGTCTGGGCCGGCCGCTTGGGGATATTTCTCAAACCCAGCTTAAGCATGATGCGACTGCGCCAGGCCAGCACTCCGATAAACCCCATGACGATGACAAACAAGGCCAGCAGGACTATGGTGATGGTGGTCATGGAGACACCGAATAGCTTTTGCATGGCTACTTTCCACTCACGATCAGGCCATCCCGCATCCTGACGATGCGGTTGGCTCTGTCGGCGACCTCCTGGGAATGGGTCACCAGGACAAACGTCTGGCGGTTCTCCTTGTTCAGGCGGCAGAGCAGGTTCATGATCTCGGCAGTGGTCTCGCTGTCCAGGTCTCCGGTGGGCTCGTCACCCCATATAATAGCCGGCTGATTCACCAGTGCCCTGGCGATAGTCACCCGCTGCCGCTGTCCTCCCGACAGCTCCGCCGGTATGCGGTCTGCCAACTCTGCCAGCCCTATCATCTTCAGCGACTCCAGAGCGCGCTGTCGGCTCTTGGCTGACGGGACTCCGGAGACAAGCAGGGGCAGTTCGATGTTTTCCACAGATGTGAGCACAGGCAGGAGGTTATACAACTGGAAAACGAAGCCCATCCGGCGGGCACGGTACTCAGTACGCGTGTTGTCTGACATGTCCTTGATCGGGGTCCCTTCGATTAGCACCTCACCCTGGTCGAAGTCATCCAGCCCGGCGAGGCAGTTAAGCAGGGTAGTCTTCCCGCAGCCGCTGGGACCCATGATGGCCACCATTTCGCCCCGTCTCACAGTGAAGTCAATGCCCCTCAGAGCATTGACCTTGATTTTGCCGGTATCGTATGTCTTGTGCAGACCTTTGACACTAATGATCGGATCTTCTTGCGCCATCTCTTCCCTCCTGGCCCAGCTTCTGGCAACTTAGCCAATATTGTAGAGGAAAGCTATACGTCGGGCAATTCGGTTGAGTTCACTAATGGTTGGTAAAGGCTCCGTAGCAAGAAGCAAATTGCATCAAAGCCAACCACGATTTGATTTAATCCCTGGTCCCCCTTTGTATCCAGGCTGAGGTTTGGCGCCACACCTCGTCGTTCTTGACATTATCCTTGACTCTACTCTAGGATTCACGCAGCTATTGCAGCAGCATGAATGAGAATCGGCGCAGGGGGAAACCATGAATCATAGTGGCAACAACATCGAAACCCGTCTCTGGGCCGCGGCGGATGAGCTGCGGGCCAATTCCAAGCTGAAGTCCTCGGAATACTCCGTTCCGGTGCTGGGGCTGGTCTTTCTGCGCTATGCCGACCCAAGTTCCAGGCGGCGGCCCGGGAACTGGCAGGACAGGGCGGCGGGCGGCGCACCATCGGCCCGGCGGACTATCAGGCCAAAGGTGTGCTTTACCTGCCCGAGGCGGCGCGCTTCTCGGCGCTGATCAAACTGCCCGAAGGGGCCAATATCGGTACGGCCATCAATGAGGCCATGCGCGGCATCGAGGCGGAGAACCCCGACCTCAAGGATGTCCTGCCCAAGACCTACAACCGCTTCGAGAACTCCCTCCTCAAAGAACTGCTCAAGACCATGAACTCCGTCCCCATGGACATCGAGGGGGACGCCTTCGGCAAGATTTACGAATACTTCCTCGGCCACTTCGCCATGAGCGAGGGGCAGAAGGGCGGCGAGTTCTTCACCCCCACCGCCATCGTCCAGCTTCTTGTCAGCATCATTCAGCCGTTCCATGGACGCATTTTTGACATTGCCTCCGGCTCCTGTGGCATGTTTGTGCAGAGCGCCCGCTTTGTCGAGGAACACAAAAAGAACCCCGGCGCTGAGCTCAGCATATACGGACAGGAAAAGGTGGCCGAAACCGTCCGCCTGGGCAAGATGAACCTCGCCGTGCACGGTCTGGCCGGAGACATCCGCCAGGGCAACTCCTACTACGAAGACCTGCACCGCTCCACCGGCAAGTTCGATTTTGTCATGGCCAATCCGCCCTTCAACGTAGATAAGGTGGACAAAGAGCGCCTCAAGGACGACCCGCGCTTTCCCTTCGGCCTGCCCCGCGCCGACAACGCCAACTACCTCTGGATTCAGCTCTTCTACAGTGCCCTGAACGACACCGGTCGCGCCGGTTTCGTCATGGCCAACTCCGCCTCCGACGCCCGCGGCTCGGAACTGGACATACGCCAGCAGATCATCGAAGCCCGCGCCGTGGATGTGATGGTGGCGGTGAGCGCCAACTTCTTCTACACCGTCATCCTGCCCTGCACCCTCTGGTTCTTCGACCGGGGCAAGCGCAAGACCGCCCGCGCCGACAAGGTGCTTTTTATTGACGCCCGCCACCTCTACCGCCAGATCGACCGTGCCCACCGCGACTGGACCTCTGCGCAGATCGAGTTCCTGGCCAACATCGCCCGGCTCTACCGCGGCGAAGCCGTCGAAAACCTGCACGACAGCGCTGGCCTGATGGCCGAACACTTTCCCGAAGGGCAATATGCCGACGTAGCGGGTCTGTGCAAGGTGGCAACGCTGGAGGAGATCGAAGCCCAGGGATGGAGCCTCAACCCCGGCCGCTACGTGGGCGTGGCCGCCCGCGCCGAGGATGACTTTGACTTCAAGGAGCGGCTGGAGGAGCAGAACGAGGAACTGGAAACCCTCATCGCTGAGGCCCGGGAACTGGAAGCGCGGATTGCGGAAAATGTAACAAGAATTTTGGAAGCGTGATGAAAAACGATTGGAAAAATTGCCAGCTCGGAGAAGTGCTGACCTTTCAGCGTGGGTTTGATATCACGAAGAAAGAGCAACGTGATGGGCCTTATAAAGTCTTCTCGTCGTCTGGCCCAAAATCGACTCATGCCGTCTACAAAGTCAAAGGACCAGGAGTCATCATAGGTCGAAAGGGCACGCTTGGTAGTGTCTTCTTCACGCGCGACAATTACTGGCCGCATGACACCACGCTTTGGGTGAGGAATTTTCACGGGAATGATCAGAAGTTTGCTTATTATTTTATCCAAACAATGGGCTTCGAGAAACTAGACGTCGGAGCAGCTAACCCCTCCCTCAACCGCAATCACATTCATACGATACCGGTCCAATATCCCCACCTCCCTGTCCAACGGAAAATCGCGGCAATCCTCTCTGCTTACGACGACCTGATCGCGAACAACCTGCGGCGGATCAAGATTCTGGAAGAGATGGCGCAGAATCTCTACCGCGAGTGGTTCGTCAAGTTCCGCTTCCCCGGCCACCAGCATGCCCGCTTCACCGATTGCCCCCTCGGCAGGATTCCGGAGGGGTGGGAGGTGTGCACTGTCGAGAACACCTTCGCTATTATGGGTGGTGGAACACCATCAAAAACTGTTCCCGAATACTGGGATGAAGGAATTATCAACTGGTATTCGCCAACCGATCTCACCGCAACAAACTCTATGTTCATGGAGCGTTCCGGCAATCAAATCAGTGAACTGGGCCTGAAAAAGAGTTCTGCACGTTTATTCCCACCGTTTTCCGTGATGATGACCAGTCGGGCTACGCTCGGCGTGATTTCAATCAATACTACCGAGGCCTGTACGAATCAGGGCTTTATAACCTGTGTTCCGAACGAGCGTTTCCGGCTTTATACCCTCTACTACTGGCTCAAGGGAAATGTGGAGTATTTCATCAGCCTTGGAACAGGTGCCACTTTCAAGGAAATCACCAAGGGCGTATTCAAAACTATCGAACTGGTAGTTCCGACACAGGCTATTGCAGCTCAATTTGAGGATACGGTGCAGCAGTTCGCCCTTCGGGTATTGAACCTGCAAAGAAAAAATACCGTCCTCCGCCGCACCCGCGACCTGCTGCTGCCCCGGCTCATCTCCGGCGAGGTGGATGTGTCGGAACTGGACATCGCGGTTCCCGAGGAGGGCAAAGCATGAGTGAGACCTTCAACATCTACTGTGACGAATCCTGCCACCTAGAGTACGATAACCAGCCGGTGATGCTGTTGGGCGCCATATGGTGCCCGCGAGAAGAGGTTGCGCGGCTGTCAAAGGAAGTGCAGGAAATGAAGGCTCTCCACCGGGCGACGGGGGAGCTGAAGTGGACTAAGGTATCCAAGTCAAGACTGGGTTTCTATCTTGAGATCGTTGATTGGTTCTTAGCTGAAGCATCGCTACGTTTCCGTGGGCTGGTGATTCTGAATAAGGAACGGCTAGACCACAATCAATTCAATGAAGGCTCCCACGACGAGTTCTATTATAAGATGTACTTCTCGCTGCTCAGTAAGATCTTAAGCCCGGATATGCGATACAACATTTACCTAGACATCAAGGATACGCGCAGCAGATTGAAACTTAGGAAATTGGAGGAAGTGCTTTGTAATGACCAGTATGACTTCACGGGTCAAATGATCGCGCATTTGCAGAACATCCGCTCCCATGAGTCATGTTTATTACAGGTCTGCGATTTCCTCCTCGGGGCGGTTTCCTACCGGCATCGTGGGCTATCCGAGAATCCAGCCAAAGTCGAGATCATAAAGCATCTGGAGGCTCGGTTGGGACGTGTTCTGCTTTATTCGACTCCGCTTCGCGAAGAGAAATTCAATTTGTTTCTCTTCGCGCCACGAGACGATGGGGATAAAGAGAGATGAGTTGCCCGGAATGGTTACCGGACCTCTTCCCGGTCGATCCTTGGATCAGCACTACCTACGAGGCATTGTACCGCTTGTTTCAGAAGGATTTTGTCGAATCACAACCTGTCTATAAGGGGCAAACGGTATGGATCTTCCCTGAAAAAGAGGACGGGAAGGAAAAGATTTTCTGGCATCTAACTACAAGGGACGAAAAAGAGGCTGGGGAACGCCTGCCGGATCTTCGCAGGTCTGAGCGATTGCCATGGGTTAGACCCATGCTGAATCAGACGGAACGCCCCGAAGCTTTGGCATGGGATTACGAGGAGGGGGATGGAACGGTCAAGACGTATGTTTGGCTGGAGAACTACGATTTCGTTGTTATCTTGAAAAAGTATCCGAACACCAGCCGACGGCTGATCACATCATTCTGGGTGGAATATGGGAACGCTAAGACGAAGCTTAGGAAGAAGTATGAACGGAGACTCTGAGCCCATAAATGATAAAGACCAGCGCAGAGCGTTGGTCCAACTCCTTCCACCATGGGTGGATGAGATAACACTATTATCGTCGAGATTTGCCGAAAAGTCAAATGCCATAATGGAATCGGAGTAACAAGTGTCTGGCTATTCTGAAGAATCTCTCATTGAAAAACCGGCCATCGCCCTGCTGGCGGAACTGGGCTGGGAGACGGTCAACGCCTACGGCGCGAGTACCCTGGGCCGTGAGACCAAGGCCGAGGTCATCCTCACCTCCCGCCTGCGCCCCGCCTTGCTTCGGCTCAACCCGGACGCCCCGCCCGAGGCCATCGGCCAGGCCATCGAGGAACTGATCCGCGACCGTTCGCGCATGAGCATGGTGGCCGCCAACCGTGAGATCTACCACCTGCTCAAGAACGGCGTGCGCGTTCCCGTGCCCGATCCCGAAGGAGACGGCGAGGTGGTGGAAGTGGTGCGGGTGGTGGATTGGGACAACCCGGCCAATAACGACTTCCTGCTCTGTTCCCAGTTCTGGGTCACCGGCGAGATGTATACCCGCCGGGTTGACCTGGTTGGCTTCGTAAACGGCCTCCCACTGGTCTTCATCGAGCTTAAAGCCGTCAAGAAACAGGTAGAGGACGCTTACAACGATAACCTCAGGGACTACAAGGACACCATCCCTCACATCTTCTGGTACAACGCCTTCATAATCTTATCCAACGGCACCGATAGTAAAATTGGGAGCATGACGGCAGCCTGGGAGCACTTCGTCGACTGGAAGAAGATTAGCAGTGAGGGCGACGAGGGCATCGTCTCGCTTGTTTCAGAAGGATTTTGTCGAATCACAACCTGTCTATAAGGGGCAAACGGTATGGATCTTCCCTGAAAAAGAGGACGGGAAGGAAAAGATTTTC